>CALXZB010000028.1 GCA_944393125.1 uncultured Clostridia bacterium
CTCTTATGAAACATTGTAATCCTAATTCTTTCATAAGTTTTGAAACTGTTTTATGATTAATATTAAAACCTCTATTATGAAGTTCCATAGTCATTCTTCTATATCCATATCTTCCTTTATTTTCGTGATAAATAGCTGTAATTTCTTCTTTTACTTCTTTATATTTATCTGGTTCTTTCATTCTATTTAATTGATAGTAAAATGTACTTCTTGTTACTTCTGCATATTTTAACAAAGCCTCTAATTTAAATTCATGCCTTAATTCATCTATTACTATTACTTTTTCGGATGTTTTGGCTTTGTTCTTTCCTGAACTAAGGCTTGCAATTTTTTTAAGTATGCATTTTCCATTCTAAGTCTTTGAACTTCTTCAATTAAATCTTCTTCGTTTTCTTTAGATAATTTCTTTTCTTTTGGTTTAGAACTCATATTTTTACTTCTACCTTGTCGCTCTTTATATAGAGCTTGTGGTCCTTTCTCATAATATATACGTTCCCATTTACCTACAACATTATGATTTCCTAAATTGAAATATGCAGCTGTTTCATTAAGAGATAAATGGTTTTTATGCATATATTCTACTACATTTTGTTTAAATTCTCCACTATATTTTATATTATTTCGTATTAATCCATTAATTCCGTGTTCTTGATAATTCTTTATCCACCATCTGACTACAGATCTATTTGGAATCTTGAAGTGTTCTGCAAGTTCACCACAACCGATATGATTTTTTTCATAATATTCTATTACTTCTAATTTAAATTCTTTTGAATATTTAGACATATAAAATGAACCCTCCTTATTAAACTTTTTTGTCTAATAATTTGGGTTCACTTCAATGCTTTATTCTTTTTTATATTTCATAATATTTTTTTAGTTATTATAGAAAAATGAAAGTGATTGTGATATAATTTGTGATATAGAAGAACATTGGGAGAAAATTATGGAAAAAGAAAGAAAAGCCTATTTACCAATAGGATGTGTGAGAAAAATGGATAGTCAAGATAAAATGGTTTTTTTTGTATATAGTGAATTTAATCAATAAAAGGGAATGATATGAATAAGCAAGGATTTATAAATTATTTAAGAGAAAAAACAAGTACAAATGTTGAATTTGAACTGGCACTTAATATATTAAACTATTCACAAGATATGGATAAAGAGAATCAATTTAATTTTTTGTGGGGGATGTTAGATTCGTTAAATATTGAAGAAGATATTTTAGCAAATTTAGAAATTTAATTTTATATGAAAATAGTAATATGGAGGTATAAAATATGAAAAAGAAAGTCTTAATAATTATTAGCATAATAATAGCATTGATATTGATTTTGTTTATAGGTACAGGCTTTACTAAAAATCCTAATGTTGTGATTAGAGAATATTCGTTAAATGAAGATGGTAGCGAATTGAATTTTACTGTTGGAATGCCTTTTTCTATTGGATATACAAGAGGGTATAAAAATAAAGGTGGTGGAGTGAAATCGCATTACCTTAACTTTTATAATACTTTTGGTGTGATAAATAGTGCTTGGGGTGCTAAATTTGAATATGTGTTAGAGTTAGATGAAGATGATACAGAAATATATTTTAATAGAACTGATGGTGGCTATGAATTAGTATTACAAAAAAATACAGAAACAGGAGAATGGGAAAGACCGAATAAATTAAAATAAGTAATCGGAAAGAGAGAGGTTTTTATGGAAAAAGGGACCATAATAGAATCTTATCCAGCACAGATAGTAGCTACATTGATAGAACCAGCAAATTAGATTTGAAAAGATTAGTTTAAAAGATAGCTAATCTTTATTTTTATAATAAATGTAAAAAAATGAAACTTTTTTAATAGTTACTGTTATATATATATGAAAGCAGGGAAAAATGGAGAAGAATTTTGATATAAAATTATATAATGATTATTTAAATGGAGAAAAGGAAGCATTTGAGTATCTTTATAGTAAATATAAAAGCAAAATTGAGTATTTTATATTTAACATAGTCAAAGATTATCAAAAGGCAGAAGATTTAACTCAAGAAACATTTATGTATGTTATGCAAAATAAGATGAAGGGAAATTGTACTTTTAAATATTACATATATTTAGTAGCAAAAAGCAAAGCATATAATTATATAAATGTTACCAAAAGAAGAAATGAAATTGATGAGCAATATATAATTAAAGAAAGTGAAAAAAATGAAAAAGATGTTTTAGAGATTATAACTAGAGAAGAAAGCAAAAAGGAAATTTTAGAAGCAATAGAAAAGCTAGATGAAAAATATAAGAATGCAATCTATTTAGTTAATATTGAAGGGTTATCATATAAGGAAGCATCAGAAATACTAGGACAAACTCTCCAAAATACTAAAACATTAATACATAGAGGTAAAATGCAATTAAGTAAAATCCTGATTAAAAAAGGATTTGATGAAATGAATAAAGTGGCAAAAATTATAGTGATATTACTAGCTACAACTGTAACATTAAGTGGAATCGCTTATGCAGCAACTCAAATTTATAAAAAATTTAATACTAATTACAATATTACAATGAATCCAACATATCAAAGCACAATTGATGAAAATACGATAAATAATTTATGGGTAGGTACATTAGATCTTGCATGGAAGGAACTTAAAGAAAAAATTGGAAAAGATAGAGTAGAAATAGAAAATGGAAACTTGCAGATTGTAAACGATTTGAATGATAGCAAATTTTCAAAAGACATGCTAGATTCAAATGATTATAAAATAGAAGTAGAAAGAACAATGACTAATGGATATAAAATAGATGCCTCATTAAACAAAGAACTTAATTTTTTAGAAGTATTTGATAATTTTAGTAATGATTATAACTGGAAATTTGGAAATGGAGAGGAATTTGTTAAATATTTTGGGATAAATGATGCTAGTTCCGAGGAAATGAATAAGAATATAGAAATTTTATTTTACAACAAGATTTCAGAGAATGAATTAAAGAGTAATGACTTTGCAATTAAATTAAAAACTAAAGAAGGAGATGAGATAATACTTTATAGAACAGATGATAACAAAAGTTTTAATGAATATTATAATGATATTCAAGAAAAAACAAAATCTTATAATGGAAGCAAAGAATTTTCAAAAAATGATCAATTAAGAATACCTTATGTTAAAGTAAATGGAAAGATTAGTTATAATGAATTATATGGTAAAAAAATAAAAAATTCAAATGGATTAATAATATATGATGTGATTCAAAATGTTAAATTTTCATTAAATGAAAAAGGATGTAACTTATCTAGCCAAGCGACAATGGTAACAGAATATTTAAGTGCAACCATGGATGCAAAATATTGTTATTTTCAAGATACCTTTATAATATTTATGAAAGAAAAAGATTTTGATAATCCCTATTATGCCTTAAAAGTGGATAATGATGATATATTAGAGAAAAAAGAAGACATTGATGAACCTAAATTAATAGATAAAACAGTTATTGGTGATACTGAACACTATGAAAAATATATGGATGGAATAGAATATAAATTTTATGAAGATGAAAATTATGAATATTATTATCCAAGTCAAAAAACAGAGGCTGTAAAAGTATATTTTAAAAATGGTGAGTTCATGACTGCAGAACAAGCGTTAAAAGAAAAGAGGATTACATTAGAATTATTAGATAAATATGGAGTAGTGTATATTAAAAAAAGTAAAAATAATATGTAATTGTAATAATTTTAAGAGAAAGGAGGTTTATAATTGTAATGATTTTTACTTTTAATATAAATTATTAAGGAGGGAATTTTATGAAAGCTAAAGTAACAATATCTGTTATTGTAGCAATGGCTATAATAACATTGCTAAGTGTTGTAATATTTGCTTTTGAAGAAGGAAAAAATAATGTAATGAGTAGGATGAAAAGCGTTAATGAAATAGAAACAGTGGAAGACATAAGTGAGTTAAACACGGCAAGACAAATAAACACAAGTGGAAATATTGAGAAAACTGAAAAAGTAAAAGAATATATGAAAACAAACAGACTAATAAAAGAAGATGAAAGTGATTTAAAAGTACAATTAGTTGCTAACAATGTTACCAACGAAAAATTTTATAGAGTGACAGGAAGTGGAGCGAGAATTGAAATATTAAAAGATAGTGGGGAACTAAAGACATATATAAATTCTAATCCTACAGAGTATGTTGAAGGTTCAGTTTTTGAAAAAGAAAAAATCCAAAATGTAGCAAATGAAATACTAAATACTAATACGCTTTTTGAAAATAACCGCGGATATAAAATTATTGAAATAAAAGAGACAAACTCTTATTATCCTACTGTTTGGTTTGAAGATGATTCAAATAATAAATTGATGTTTATAATTTTAAATCCAGAAAATAAAGAAATTTTGGCGATAGGAACAAAAAACAAGCCTGTATCTGAAAATAATGAAATAAAGATAGATGGACAGAAAGCAAAAAATATAGCTATAAAACAAATGAATTTATCAGAAGATGCCGTATTGTCAGTAATTCAATCTGAAGTAACACCTAATGAGATGTTTTTAGAGGAAGGGGAAATTTATAGTAAGTTAAACATAAAGAGAAATGCATATATAGTATCTTTTGATACAGAGATAAAACTACAAGTATATGTAGATGCAACGACAGGAGAAATTATAGGAGGTAATTGTAAATGGTAAAAAATAGAATTTTCAAAGTTTTAATAATTGGTAGTGTTTTACTTTTTTAATGGCTTCTAGTGTTTCTGCTAAAACATATCATTTCGGTGCTTTTGTGTTGCAAGAAACGGTAACGCAAATGGGAAGCTGGCCAACAAGTACAATGTATTATATGGTTAGTGCTATGCAAAAATTAGAATATAATAATTATCATGGAACTAATAACTATAATGTAAAATCTTCTAAACAAGATGTAATGAATTATATCGGATTAAATGGCAAAAATTACGGACTAGCGATTGTATCACATGGAGCTCCTAATTATTTGCAATGGGTTGGTGGACAAGATAATATTTATGGAAGTGAAATAACAGGTAATTGGCATTTGGTGTTATTAAATGCTTGTTCTGCCTGTACAAATAATACTCTTCCAAATGCATTTAAAACTGTGGGGTATAGCCATAGAGCTACTGTTGGATTTAATGATGACTTATATGTTGATGATGCTTTAGAATTTTGGCAAGCCTTTGATTCGGTTATTTGTTCTTCGAATTTAAATACCGTTGTGAATTATGCTATTAATATGTCCGGTGCTCCTGCTGTGTTGTGGGGAGATAGATCTTGGAACGGTTATGCTTGGTATTAAAATAAATCTGGTGTAGAGACTAATTCTGGTTAAAGATGATGCGGTTAGACATTTAATTGTGTAGAAATTAATTCATGAAATAAAAAGAGGTATTAGGTTGATTTTTTTGTTGTTTTCAAAAAAGTCTCCAAATGGAAAGAATGGTGTGTGAAATGCAGATAATTAAGCAAGAGTTACAATTTGAGGAAAATCTAAAACAAAGGCTTGAATTTATATGTAAGTTTTTTAAAGTAATCCTTACTTTTATAAAAAGAAAAATAATATGGAATTAAAAGATAAATTAAGAGTAGCAATATGTATGAGCCAAAGTATGTCTAGAAAAGGAAATTGTTTTATTTGTAAAGATAAAAAGCTATAAAAAATTTATTGACATTTATAAAAAATCTGTGTATAATAAATATAGGAATAGAGAAACCACAAACGTGGTTTTGCCAAATAAATTGTGAAAACTCACATCTACTCGTCAAAGTACAGATGTGAACTTTTTTTATTTATGTAGTTGCTTATCAATCCAGTTCTTATACAGAACTGCTGTCAAGGCAACGTTTAATGTTAAAGATAACATTAAGGATATTATAAAAAATAGTATCACTTTAACCATAAACATCACCACCCTTCCTACGAAGATTCGTAAAATTGGTGGCAAAACCACATCTGCTTATTCTCATTTCCTATGTTAGTTAGTATAACATACATATTACAATAAATCAATATACACAAACAAATATTTGCAAACTTTTTTGTAAGATCACTTGAAACAAGGGTTACGTTCTTTTTATTTTTTGAATTTTATTAAAAGTAATGTAGTAGAAATTTAAAGAGCTTTTTCTAGTAGTTCAAATGCAAATTGTTCTAATACAGCAATATATACTTTATCTGTTATTTCATATTTTGCATTTAATCTTCTTAACCACGCATTTATTTATTTTGGAGTTATAAAAGTATTATTTATAAGCAGTTTCTTACTTTCTTAATTTACAAAATATTTAGAATATATAAAACTACTTGAAAGTTTATAAATATTATGTTAAAGTGAAGTGAGTAAATTGATTGATATTTGTATCAATTGTTAAAAGAAACAAAAAAGTTGTAGATAATTACTTTGTTAGCACCAATAACGAATCTTAGTTAAGCTAATATATAGGCTAAAATCATTCAAAGTGAAAAGTAAAAATTGGCAAAGCGTTGAAATATCAATAAATTTGTTGTATAATACTAAAAGCAAAAATTTTTTACAAAGCCTTTGAAAGCATAAAAAATTATTCGGAGGCTGATACCTCCGAATGACTATGAGGAGGGAATATAAATGGAACTTATTATTGCTGTCATTATGGGAACTGCTTTTGGTTTCTGTAAGGAAACAAATGAAATTTCAACAACACCAGTCACTGGTGCTCTTGCTCCCGAGTATTGGTGAACAGGTACTAGATGATTACAGGAGGATTTCATTAATGACGATGAATTGGAGGAAATTAAAGAAAAAATCAGAGCATAAATATTATCTATAGCTAAAGAATAATATTCTTTAGCCGAGCCAACTGATGAAGTTGTGTAAAGGAGCTATTATGAAATTAGTATTTATAGGTGTCGCTATCCTCGGAGCTGTGCTATATGTTTTATTTTCAGACCCTAAACCTGTCTATGATGAAACATGGGCTCAAGGTAGAGGTTGCTCTCTTTTTCATTCGAGTTTGAGACCTGACAAGTATCCGGCAACCAAAGAAGTGTTCAAAACTTTGGAAGATGCAGGAATAAAACCGTGCTTTTTGAAAAATGACACTAAGAAATGAGGTGTGATTGTCTATGCAGTTTAAAAAGGTTAACCTTGAATGTATGAGGCTTGACGACGATGCTAAGGTTTCCAAAACTTACATACGGCAGGTCGAAGAAAACTCTAGATTCTGAACACTAGCAATGTTTGTAAGATAAAGAGCATCCTGATTTAGTTAAAAGGTTGATTTGAGGGAGTAAATATTATAACAATGCTTGAGAATCTTTGTCGTGAGTTTTTGGGTATCAGCTTTATTTGTAATTTTAAGACTTTACAAAAGGCACGGAAAATTTCCGTGCCTTTTGTTTAACTAAACAATTTGCATATTTATGTAAAATGATGTATAATATAAAGTGATATAGGTAAAATCCTATGTCAGTTTCCATGCTTTCACTAATTAGTGAGAGGGAATTCCTCTAACTTTTTGGTTTAACATATATAGTAAAAACAACAATAAAAGATTTTTGGGAGGATTTAATATGGTAGGATCTATAAGCATTTATACACTTCTCAATTGTATAGAATTAATCCTAGCTCTTACTTATGGGTTTTTTTGTGGTCCAGGAAAATATAAAAAGTATAGTAAGATAATTAGGTTGATTTGCCTTTTGGCGGTTATTGTGATTAGTTCATTTAAGATTCCGATGGCAATATTGCTGGGTAAGCCTTATGTGGGTTTGATTTATACGATTATAGTGTGTTCTATCATTATCTTAATTCATTCGATTGCAGAAGACTTATAAGCTACCAAAGCCTCCAGCTATGCTGGGGGCTTTAAAGTTAAAAATAAAATAAAATCTTTTCCTCGAAAGAGGTTTCTTTTTTGTAATAATCTAAAGCATTGACTTTTAAGCAAAAATATGGTACTATATAAATCTATTAACTTGCAAATGCAAGAATATAAGAGGAGAAATAAGTATGGAAAAAAGCTATGTAAATAGACTTGTAGAGTCTCGGACCATTTGTACGATGAACGACGAACGCACTATTATTACTGATCGGATGGGATCCTGGAATGAACAGAATGTAGTTCTTACATGGGAAGGGAATAGTAACATAGGGATTATATCCATAACACCTGATGAAGTGGAAGTTCTCTTTACGCAAGGATTGACAAGAAATGTAGCTCGTAGAAAGAATGGAACACTTTACAAACAAAATATTTTTTTAGATATAAGAAATTTTGACAGAGCAATCGTGTGTGGAATTTTAGCACCAAGTACTCGAAAAAATTTGCGTCAAGAAATCTTAGATTATGCTAAGAAAATGGGATATGTTACTGACACAATGACACCTGTTAGGATGTTCAGTGGTACGAAGTCACTTATCTTTAATTCTAATGGAACATATAGTATATTTTTTTGTTGGCATGATAGCATTTTGAAGAAAATTAATAAAGAACTACTTGATAAGTTCACAAAGAATTTCTTTAGCAATCATCCAGTTACAGTCAAAAGTAATGGAGTATTAATGTTAAACCTTTCAGAAGATGAAGCGTTTTCTAGAGAGAACATTGATATGTTTAGAGAGTATGACATTCAACTGCTATATCTTAATCCAGAATTTGATAAGAAACTTCTTCTTCGAGCAGTCATGCAAAGAGCATTTATATATTTGCCTTGCAATACCTTGCGAAGTGGACAGTTTGAGAAAATTGGAAATATTACGATTCCAGAAGACAAACAAGAAAACCTTACATTCAATGAATTTGGTAAGCGGAATATGAACTGCGGAACAGTATATTATAGT
This sequence comes from uncultured Clostridia bacterium, assembly GCA_944393125.1. Taxonomy (GTDB): domain Bacteria; phylum Bacillota; class Clostridia; order TANB77; family CAG-508; genus CAG-269. The sequence continues at coordinate 8,828 of CALXZB010000028.1, forward strand.
AGTAAAAATGACAGTTACACATATCAAATTACAGTTCCATATACGAAATATATCAGAGAACTTATGATTGATACTGAGAAAGTACTAAAAGCAAAATATGGTAAGAACGTATATGTGATTTTTTCAGAATTCAATAAGAATATCTATATTAGTTGTAATGGTGAATCTATTGGATCAGATGTTGAACGTGAATTAATTACCCTTGACTATGCAATGACATTTTTACGAGATGAGTGGCAGTTTAACAGATTTCAGCTATATGACTCTATTATCTCCCTATTGGAAGCTGATTCCAGTGGACAATTCAGGAATGAATATTTTTCATACCTGAGGACATTAAAACATGTACTTCCTGATAAATGTGAGTTCATGTAATACGTTTAAAACGCAAAGACACTATTACCAATTATGGTAATAGTGTCTTTGGGGTATATAGAATTTATGGTTCTTTTTTAATAATTTGATAAACATTAAAAAACATGATATACTAATTCTATAAAAGAAGATTCTGTTGAAAATTTATAAGGAGAAAAAATATATATGGTAAATCAAGAATATGCAATAGCATATACAGAGGTATTAGAAATATTAAAACATATATCTAAAGAAGATTTGAAAAAAATACCTAATAATAAAATAGAATTATATAGAAGATATTGTGATAAAAATTATACATTTTCTTATGAACCAAGTAAAACCTTAGAAGAACAAAATGTATCTAAAATAGCAAAAGCGATAATTGCATTATTATATAGAGACTATTGGTCTACACCTGTTCAAAAAGAAAAAATAATAGCTAAACAGCAATATGAAAGATATAGAATAGAAGAAAAAAAGCTAAAATATAATTATAATAATATATATAGAAATTATAAATAGTTAATAAAGAGGAGTAAAATTAAATGAAAATAAAAGGAGCTAATTTAGGAGAAAAAGAAGTTGAATATAAATTATTATCTGAATACTCATTTTTTAGTGATGAAAGACAACTTGTTGTAAAGAAACTGGAGCAATTATATTTAAAACTTCAAGAAGAAAGTGAAAAAATAGATATAAAACCTTTTCCTCAAAAAAACGGAAAAGCAGAAATATTACAAGGAATGATTAATCATAGCTGTTCTAGTTCTTTAGCAGTATTAAGTACAGTATCTCAATATGGAATTTTAGCTAGTGAATGGTTTGGACAAATAGAAAGTGAGAGGGAAGGTGTATTTTGTTGTTTTGTTGACAGGATACATCTGGAAGACAATTCTGATGAGAAAAGAAATAATAGTGCAAGAATATTAAATTTACGAAGGTTAAAATCAGCCAGTAATAATATTGTATTATTTTTTGACGCTTCTAATCCTATTATGGAACAATTATTACATTTAGATTATTTTGAATATGAAAAAGTTAAACAACAAAGGCCAGAAAAAATTACTGAAATATATTCGAAAGAGGAAATTCAATTATTTGAACAAATAATTGAACCATTTTCTCCATGTGGGAGAAATCATCATACAAAAGATGCGTTACCATATTGTGATTGGTCTGCAATCCCAGGAGGAATCCCATCAGTATTAGTGAATGGTGTATGTACAAAAAATAGAAGCTATGATAAAGAATATATTGAGGAAGTTGCAAAACTATTTCCAAATGCAACTATCTTTAATGGAGAATTAGAAATATTATATACACCTAAAAGAAAAAAAGATACAAATGAATTAGGAAAAGAAACATTAAAAGAACAAGAAGATATAGCATTATTAGATGAGATAGAACAAGTACAAGCGAGTTTAGAAAAAGCAATTAGTAATCAGAAAGAAAATGAATTATAATAAAATTAAGAGAAACTTCACATAAATATAGGTGAAGTTTCTTTTGTGTTTGACTACAGATTAATATATCCACAGTCTTCGTGATCTTTAATTTCTCTTATCCAACAATTTTTGGGATTTTTCTCTTCATGAAACCATTCAGGAGAATAGTGAAACCATCTCAACAAAAATGCTCTCAAGGTAGTTCCATGTGTGAAAATGAATAATGTATCAATGCCATGTTTCTCATAGTCACGATGGATTGTTCCCATAAATTGATGAACCCTAATTGCTACGTCAAATGGACTTTCACCTAATGGAAGCCTAGCATAGAACTTTCCATAATTATTCCTTTGGCGTTGATACTCTTCATACTCCTTAGGGAAAAGTTCTCCCCATTTTTCTTTGGGAATTGCATCAAACAATCCAAATTGTTGCTCAACAAGAGTTATATCTTCTCTTATATCAGATATATTAAGAGAAATATTAAACTCTTCTGAGGTTTGTCTTGTTCTACAATAAGGGCTACGCCATATTCGTGCATTATCAAGACAAATATTTTGTTCCTTACAGTAGTTTGCAAGCCAAATTCCTGCTTCATGAGCTTGAAATTTTCCAGTATCACTTAATGTGACTAAATGATCTGGAATCCTTTTGATATAATTGCTTCCATTGTTAGCTATTGATTCACCATGCCGAATAAGAAAAATATGCATATAATCACTCCTTCCAAATTTGCCAGAAGTTTCATGGACAAATATATTATACTATATTTGTTCATAATTATCAATTTGTTTTTCTTTATGTTAGCATAAGTATCCGTTGAGCACCACAAACTTGCAATTTTAGGTAAAATAATGCATAATAAAATTAGTAACATTGCTGTTGCACCTTTGAAAAGGTAAAATTTTGGAGGTGTTAACCTCCGAACTATTATAAGGAGGAAATATTCCTGTATTTCTCGGAATTTTCTATGCGTTTATGGCATTTCTTTTATGTTGTAAAATTATGCAAAATGGTGTATAATGATATAAAGTGATATAGGTAAAATCCTGTGTCAGTTTCTATGCTTTCACTAATTAGTGAGAGGAACTACCTCTAACTTTTTGGTTTAACATATATAGTAAAAACAACAATAAAAGATTTTTGGGAGGATTTAGTATGGTAGCATCTATAAGCATTTACACACTTTTTAATTGTGTGGAATTAATCGTATTTATGATTTTCGTGTTTTTTTGCCTTATGAGAAAAGATAAAAAGCTTAGTGAGGTAGTTATAGTGAGTTGCCTTTTGTTGTTTATTGTGATTTCTTCATTTAAGATTCCGATGGCAATATTGCTCGATAAGTCTTATTGGGGCTTGATTTATAAGATTATAGCCTGTTCTATCTCTATCTTACTTCTTTCGATTAAAAATAATTTATAAGCTACCAAAAGTCCCCAGCACAGCTGGGGGCTTTAAAGTTAAAAAATAAAATAAATTCTTTTCCTCGAAAGAGGTTTCTTTTTTGTAATAATTAAAAATATTAAAAATCCTATATTCTATTGAGAAAAAGACTATCTTATGATATAAATATAAATACAACAATTATGGTCAAAAGAACTTAATAGATAAAATTTTTGGAGGAAAATAGAAATATGATGGAAGAGAAATTTGATGTTTTAAATGAATTAGGAGAATTTACAGGAGAAATTGCTACTAGAGAAGAGTGCCATAAAAAGGGATTATGGCATAGGGCAGTATATGCTTTTATTATAGATGATGGAAAAATCTTATTACAGAAAAGAAGCAGTAATAAAAAATTATGGCCTAATATGTGGGATGTAACTGTTGGAGGACATGTAATAGTAGGAGAATTTGGTAGACAAGCATTAATAAGAGAAACTAGAGAGGAACTAGGAATTGAAATTAATGATGATGATATTAAATATTTAGTTGGATCTACATCTATAAATAAGCAAGAAGACATCATAAATAAACACTATAATGAATGTTATTTGATTACAAAACATATAGATATTTCGGATGTAAAGCTACAAGAAGAAGAAATTTCTGAAATACGATATTTTTCAAAAGATGAATTATTAAAAAGAATTGCAAATAATTATGAAGGATTAACAGAAAAAACTGGCCCATGGAACTTTTTAAGAAAAATCTTGGAAATATATATATAATTAAGAACAGTGTTAAAATTATAAAACGAGGAGAAAAAAATGAAAAAAGCATTAAAAATTATATTAGGACTTATACTAACCGTAATTATTATAGTTTTTGGATTTATTATATATGATAGAATTACTTCAGATAATACATATACAATTAGTGAGAAAAATTTAAAAATACCGATTTTTGTATACCATGATATTGTGGAAAACGAAGATGAAGTAGAATTTGACTATATGCAAATTTCAAAAGAAACATTTGAGGAACAAATATTAGGATTAATGAAATTGGGATATAAGCCAATTAGTTATGAAGAATTAATTGCATATAGTAAAGGTGATATAGCAATTAGCAAAAAGAGTTTTTTAATAACATTTGATGATGGATTTGACGGTGTATATAGACATGCATATCCATTTGCAAAAAAATATAATATACCTATAACAAGTTTTATTATTAATAATTACATAGGAAAAGAAGGGTATTTTTCTTGGAAAGATGCAAGAGAAATGGATAAGAGTGGAGTAGTAAGTATTTATTCACATAGTTTAAAACATGATGAATATAACAAATATTTATCACAAGACTTATTACAAGACGTCACAGAATCACTAACTAATATAGAAAAAGAACTTGGACATGATATAACTAAGGTGTTTACTTATCCATATGGTCTATATAATGAAGAAGGTCAAAAGTTATTAAAAGAAAATGGAATTGTACAAAACTTAACAGATAATAAAATAAATAAAAGTAATAAATTAAACATATATGGACTTAGTAGGATGTATCCTTTAAATGATCCTGTATGGAAGATTATTTTAAAAATAGAATATAGAAGCATTAGATATTAATAGATAGTATCCTATTTACAAGGAACTTCTTTTAGAAAAAGGAGAAAAATATGAACATTCAAAAAAACCAAGAATACACAGTAGAAATAATAGATAATGGATATGAAGGAGAAGGAATTGCCAAAATAGATAATTTTACAATATTTATTCCAGGCGCAATAAAAGGAGAAAAAGTAAAAATAGTTATTGTAAAAGTTTTATCTTCACATGCCTTTGGGAAAATATTAGAAATTATAGAAAAATCAGATTTAAGACAAGATGTAGATTGCACAACATATAAAAGATGTGGAGGATGTAATTTAAGACATATTAAATATGAAGCAACATTAAAAATGAAACAAAATTCAGTTCAAAGTTTAGTAAATAAAACTTTGAAAAACAAGCTAAAAGTGCAAGAAACAATAGGAATGGAAAGTCCTTTTCACTATAGAAATAAAGCACAATATCCATTAGGAATAGATAAAAATGGTGAACCAACAATTGGTGTATTTGCAAATAGAACACATGAAGTAATACCTATGGAAAAATGCTTAATACAAAATCCAAAATCAGAAGAAATTGCAAAATATATATTAGAATTTATAAAACAAAACAATATAAGTATTTATAATGAAAAAACAAGGAAAGGCCTATTTAGACATATTGTAATAAAAGTTGGAATAAAAACAAACCAAATAATGTGCATATTAGTTATAAATGGAAAATCTATTCCTGAAGAAATACAACTAAAAAGTGAACTAATAAAAAAATTCTCAGAAATTAAGACTATTATAAAAAACATTAATACTAAAAATACAAATGTTATATTAGGAGAAGAAAACATTAACATCTATGGAGATGGATATATATATGATATTTTAGGAGAATATACTTTTAAAATTTCACCTTTATCATTTTATCAAGTAAATCCAATACAAGCAGAAAAACTATATAATTTAGGAATTCAAATGGCTCAAATAACAAAAGATGATGTGGTATTTGATTTATATTGCGGAATTGGTACAATTTCGTTGTTTATGGCAAAATATGCAAAAAAAGTATATGGAATCGAAATTGTAAAAGAAGCGGTTGAATCAGCTAAGGAAAATGCAAAAATAAATGGAATTACTAATACTGAATTTTTTGCAGGAGATGTAGAGATAATTTTAGATGATTTAATTAATAAAAAATTGGTAAAAGCTGATATTGTTATGTTTGACCCACCAAGAAAAGGCTTAGATAATAATAGTATAAATAATATATTAAAAATTAAACCTAGAAAAATTGTTTATATTAGTTGTAATCCTGCAACTTTGATAAGGGATTTAGCAAAATTTGAGGATGACTACGATATTAAAAATATTGTTCCTGTTGATATGTTTCCATTTACGAGCCATGTGGAGTGTTGTACATTGCTAGAGTTAAAGAATTGCCAGTGATTTAAAGATAATTAATAAGGAATGTAGATAATTAAATAAATTTTGTTAAACGATTGAATATATTTAAGAAATATGGTACAATACAAATGTTCGCATAAAAATGTTAATAGTTTAATTTGTGGGAGGCGATTTTATGATTAAATTAGAAGAATACAAATCAGGTGAATATGTAAAAATGAACGATTACAAAGCATTTATTCCTAGTAAAATAAACTATAACTGGGGATGGGATGACACAAAATTGGACAAACTATTAGCAGAAGCTAATAGGCAAATTGGAGAATTAAATGCATATTCATTATTAATACCAAATGTAGACTTATATATTAAAATGCATGTAAAAATTGAAGCTAATAAATCAAGTAGAATTGAAGGAACAAGAACAACAGTAGAAGAAGATTTATT
>CALXZB010000029.1 GCA_944393125.1 uncultured Clostridia bacterium
TGGAGCAGGTAGTGGGAATCGAACCCACGTCATCAGCTTGGAAGGCTGAGGTTCTACCATTGAACTACACCTGCATTTCCCTGACATTTATAAATTATAATGTATTATATTATTTTTGTCAAGCTTTTTATAAAAATTTTTTTTGATTTTTTTTATAAATCTCTTCCTATTTTCTACATTTTATGATAGAATTCAATCAAATACATTAGAGAAAGGATTGTGGTTTTATGGAATTAAATAGATGCAGTCGTTGTGGTGCTTTTTATGTTGGTGAAAATGATATTTGTTCAAAATGCTCTAGCCAAGATACTTTAGAGTTCTCTACTTTTAAATCTTATATAGAAGAAAATGGTTGTTCTTCTATTGATACTATTGCAACTCAAACAGGTATTTCAACTAAAAATGTTAATCGTTTTATAGAACATGAAGGTATTGAACTTTCTGGAGATAATAAAGAGAGTTTAACTAATTCAGGAGTTGTTCTTAATTAATTAACAATAAATTAAACCGGCTGTATAATATTACAGTCGGTTGTTTGTTAATCTTATATATTTTATTCAAAAGCATATGACAATTCTTGTATCATTTTATCAGCAAATACCGCATATCCTGTAGTTGGATCATTTACAAATACATGTGTTACAGCTCCACAGAATTTACCATTTTGTATAATAGGTGAACCACTCATTCCTTGTATAATTCCTCCTGTTTTTTCTAATAATTCTTCATCTATAACTTTTATTAACATACTTTTATTGTCATAATTATTATTTAAATATGTTTTTTGTATCTCTATTTTGTATTCCTTATATTCTCCATCTATATTTGATAAAATAGTTGCTTCTCCTAATTGTATTTCTTGCCTTAAAGCTACATTCATTTTTTTGCTTTCATCTATATTTATATTATTTATGTTTTTTATTGTACCAAAAATTCCATATTGTGTATTTTTATATATTTTACCAATAATCTTGCTTTTTTCTATTGCTCCTTGTATTTTTCCTGGTTCTTCTTTTATTCCTTTTACAATTGATACTATATTTACATTATCAATTTCGCCTGACGATGTTTGGATTATGTCTCCGGTATCAATATCTGTTATGCCATGTCCTAAACCAGCAAAAGTGTTAGTTTCATCTAAATAAAATGTAATTGTACCAACTCCTGCAGCACTATCTCTAACCCATAATCCTATTTTATATTTGTTCTCTTTATCTTTAACTGGTGTAATAGTGCATTCTTTTTCTTCATTATCACTTATATAATTTATTTTTATTTCTTGTCCATTTGATTTGTCTATTTCATTAATCAGTTCTTCAGTGTTATTAACTATATTCCCATTTATAGCTATGATTGAATCACCTTCCTCAATTTTTGTATTTTCAAAAGGTTTATATATGGTGCCATCTATACCTTGAATTCCTGATGTTCCAACTACCAAAACTCCACTTGTATATAATTTTATTCCAACTATTTCCCCTACTGGTATTACTTGTATATCAGATATTTTTATTTCTTCACCTTTTACTGCTATTGTTATTGGCATATAGTTTTTAGATAATATAAATGCATATAAAAAAAATAAAACAAATAATAAAATTATTTTTTTGAGTGTTTTCATTTTTTTCACTCCTTTAAATTTTATTATTAGTCTTATTTATGAATTTTATTCAACCTTAATTTTCACAATATTTTTCTACTTTTTATTTCCATAATTAGAATTTTTTACAAAAAAAATGATTATATTTTTTATATAATCACTTGATTTATGTTGCGCCATTTATAGCTACTGTTTCAGAAGCTGTTGCAGCTATTATATTAAGGTTTTCTCCTCTTAATTTATAATATACATTTTTTAAACTTTGTGATAATGTTAAACTATCATTTTTTACTGTTACTGAAAATACATCTCCTTCTTTTAAGATTATTGCTCCCATATCTTCAAGACTAGTATCATATGTTTTTGCTAGTTTTTCTTCTATTGTTGTAGTAAATATTGAGTAATATGTATTTTTTCCAGATTCTCCACTTGATGATGAACTTAGTGTATATTGTTTTGATGAATTAGTATCTAGTATTTTTAATTCCATTTCTATATCATATACATTTCCTGTTGTTGCAAGCAAACTTCTAAAATCTTCATAATCATTATTTGTGATTTTACCGGATTTTATAACATTGTCTACAAAATTTATAGTAGCTGTTTGTGCTGTTAATTGTGCAATATCATCTGCTCTATCTGATATTAATATTAGTGGTACAACAAACATTATTAGCGCTGCTATAAATATTCCTATAATTGATGTTGTAATATCTTCCATGTTTCCTCCTTTGTAGTTATTTTTAATCAACTTGTGTATAGATTATTACTCTTGTTTTTGTTTTATTTACTTCTGGAGTATTTTCACTATCATCTTGATAATATTCTCCTAAGCGTTCTTCAAACTTTTTTCCAGCTAATGTATCATAAAGACCATTATTTAATATTTGATTTAAATGGTCTAATGCTTCTTGTGCATTTCCAAATACTTCAGAACCATCTATACAGTTTATTTCATTGCCATCTTCATCTTCATAAATTTTAAATGATCTTCCAGTATTATCATAAAAATAAATGTTAAAATTTTCTTTATAGGCTTTATACATGGTTGGAATTATTGTTTCCACCCCAACTGTTCTATTACTTGAAGAAGGTTCAACATAACTATAGTTTGTTTCTCTGTCATTATACCCTATTATTGCTGTTACTGCTGAATTAGCCTGAGAAATAGAAGATATACTTAAAGATAATGCCATTATAAACATCATTATTGCAAATGCAATTTTTAATGCTTCTGCTCCATTTTCCATAAGTATATCTCCTTTCTTTTTTTTATTATGTTGTTGGTGTTGATGGTGTTGATGTATTCTTTGTTACAGTTATTTCATTTACTAGTTTTGATTTTGGATCAACTTTACATACTATTTTATATCTAGCTCCTGTAGATACTTTTGTTGGTGTTTGTTCAAGTTCATTATTTGCACTTATACGATCAGTTCCATTAACTGTTACTTTTACACAAGTATCTCCATCAGGTTGTGAATTATTATGATTGAAAACTGTAGTAAGCATAGCATTTACATCTGCACCTGTTGCGTTTTCAGATTGATATTTTGTGAATTTTTCATTGAATTGTTGTGTTTGATATTCACCTAAATCTCCTGCTCCTGTAACAGCTTCAGATGCTTTATTATATACTATTACACCTAAAGAAATGATTAATACTGCAATTAGAACTGCTGCAGCTATTAATAAAGCTTTTGTTGCATTCTCCATAATTTTTTCCTCCTTTTTACTTTTGTTTATTTAAAATTGATGAAATCGTTCATCAAACTTTATTAACTCGTCTGTAATTGTTCAAAAAGAATATATTTGATTTTTCCTGTTTTTTCATGATATTCTATTTTTGAACATTTAAATTTTATATTTCCATAATATTGAATAAATTGTTCTGTTCCTGAATTATAAAATACTTCCATTTTATATGTTGTTTCATTATCTTCAATATATATTTCAATTTCAATAGAATTTTCATCATTTTGTATATATAAATTTTTATCATCTTTTGGTATATTATTTTTTTCATTTTTATCAACAGCTTTATTTATAAGTGTTGCTAAATCTATTCCATATACTTCTTGATCTTTGTATTTTTCATATTCTTCATTTTCTTTTATTACATTATTGTATTCCATCATATATGAATAATATTTTATTCCTATTATACAAACAATTACTATTACTATTGCTATTAAAATTAATAATGTTTTTTTCATCTATAACCTCATTATAACATTTTTTTTTATTTTTTTCAACTTTTTTATATTTTTTTGTCATTTAGCTTATAATTACATATCATATTCTTGAAATATTATTTCACAGACTCTATCAGTATTAGGATTTATCTTAACATTGTTAGCTGTACATTTGTATAGCTTTTTTCCGCCTTTATTTTTTAAAAGCTCCGCTGTTTTATTACTTATGTTTTTTTCTAAATTATTTTCTACTCCAGATATATGTACTGAAACATAATAATTATAATCATCTTTATCTTCTAATCCATAATTTTTATTGTTCTCATATGCTAAATTAGCAACTGTGATAACATCTTGTATTGTTATATCAAATTCAACAGTAGGAGATCCATCTTCATAATTTATATATTTAGTAAATTGTTCATTAAAACTTTGTACTGCGTTTTCTTCTATTTGTTTTTGAGTATCATCAGTATATTGACCTAAGGAAGAAAATAATACCATTCCTACAGTAACTATCATTATACCAATAAATACTCCTCCTGCAATCATTAAAGCTCTTGTTACATCTTCCATTATTTTTTCCTTTCACAATAAAAATTATTAATCGAATTGTACAACTATTTGTCCGTTTTGTTCTTTTGTTTGTACTTGGAAATTCATTTCAACAACTCTACCTGTTTGTGAATTATATTTTACACCTTCTTCTGGGCAACTAAAATATGCTCTTTTAAATTGTGTATATTGATAATATATACTTACAATTTGTTTTATTGCTTCAATTTTCTCTCCGCCTATTATAGTTTTATAATTTGTTGCATTTAAGTATATATCATTTGTAGCATTTGTACCAATATCAAGGTTTAGTATATTTCTAAGTGATATTGCCCTTAAACGTCTATATTCGTTTGAACTATTATCTATTGATGTTTCATCTATTAATATATTAGAAATTTCCATTGTTAACTTTTGTAACTGAGTATCAGTTAAATTTGTTATGCCAACTTCCTCATTTGCAATTTTTTTCGCATCTTCAGGAGTATTAGTAATTGCTATCAAATTTTTATCATTTGCTTGATTATTAGTACTATTTATTGTATTTTGTATAACTGCTGTTATGTATTCATTTTGTGCCCCAACTTTTTGTGAATCATCTGTTTCATATTTAAATGCATCAACCAAATTTTCTCCTATTGTTATTTTTACTTTAATAGGTTCATAATTAGTTCCTACTTGATATGACTCACTTTCATTGTAATCAATAATTTTATTCATAAGGGAAATTAATTCATTTCCCCTTATATCTTTTCTACCTGCATAGTTTTGAAACTGTTTATTAAATTTGTCTAATTGTTCAGCAGTAAGAAGTTCTTGACTTTGTTCATAATATCCAGATAATTTATTATATGCCATTACTAATAATGATAATATCAATACAGCTAATAGCATTCCTGCTGCCATTAATAATGCTTTTGTTATATTTTCCATAATTTATCCTCCTAATTGTGTAAATGTTGTTGACATTTTTGATAATCCTATTACAACTAGTGGTATTATTAAGTATCCTACAAATAAGCCTATTAATGGTGTAAAACCTACTGCTTTACCAATTAATCCTTTTCTTGAAACTAATACATCATTTGCATGTTTTCTTCTTTCTTGATGATAATCTTTATCTGCATCTAGTTCATCAAATGCCGCTTTTATTGGAATTTTTTCAACTGCAGCTTGTAAACTCTCAACTATTCTTATCATGTCTTGATTTGTAACTGAATTTTTTAGTTCTTCTAATGCTTCCCATGCACCTGCTTCATAATTGTTTACACATCTAGCAATTGGTTCTTTGAATATATTTGAATAACGCTCTAACCACTCTAAAATCATTTCAACACTAATTCTTTCAATTTTCATTAACATTAATATGATTGTTTGGAATTGCATTACTTCATTTTCCATTTCCATTTGTCTCATTTTCTTTTGGAAAATCATTAGCCAAACTGGTGTCATATATGCAATTACTGCGAATGCCATTGCTAATAGTATTTCAAACCATTGCATATATTCTGAATTTACTACTTTTAACTTATTTAAAATTCTTTCTGCATCAGTTGGAATTTCTTCATCTTCTTCTTCATAGTATGGTGATTTTATCATTTCTCTTTCAATTTCTTCTTGTGTTATATCTAAATCGCCTTTAAGCTTGTCTAAGAAATAATTATCTTGTTCAGTAAGTTCTTCTGCTTTTTTTTGATCTTTTTCAGATAATTGTCCAAGTACTTCTGTTTCTGTTGTAGGCTCAGTATATACCCAATTTATAGCTATTTTATGTAGTAAAGAAAAGAATAAAATAGATATTACCATAGTAACTATTGCTAATGAAATTCTGTTTATATATATCCATTCCATTTTAGCTTTCGAAGCAGAATCTTTCATCAATTTCTGCATTTTTCTATAATCTTTTGAACCTGGCTTTGGAACAAAATTATTTATTATCTGTTTTAAGACAGGTGTTTTATATACTTTTGCTTGCCATGGATTTTCGTTTGTTGATGTATCTACTTGTACACCACCATTGTCTTTTATTTTTCTTACCATAATATATGCTATAACTGTTACTAGTACTATTAAAATCTGCATAACAGTACCGATCTTCCCGTTATAAAAATCAGCTGTAAATGCAAAGTTTGAAGTTGCCCAACTTTTTAATGGTTCTATTAATAGAACTGGTGCAATTGAAATAAATGGTAAACTCTGAAATACATAATTTAATTTATCTCTTTTTAAAATTTCAATTTGCATTTCTTGTGTTATATTGTCTATGTTTTTTAAATATAAAGAAGAACCATCTTCTTCCCTATCTCCAAATTCTTTTGTTAAATATGATATACCTGCGAATTCTTTTAAATAGCTATTCGGAGCAGTATCATAATATTTCTCAAGTTCTGTTTCTGGATCATCTGAGATTAATATCTCATAGATTTTATCACCTTGTTTAGAAACACTTTTTTCATCATCTAAAGAAATTTGATATATTGCTTCTTCAACCATGTTATATTCATGATATGCATGTCTTATTTCAGCAAAGAATTCAACTTGCTCTTTTAATAAATTATTATCTAATTTATCAACCATTCCTTCTACTAATGTATCTACAACAAATAATTCAAAAATTAATAATATTGACATTAATAAAAGATTGTTTCTAGTTATCAATATTGTTAGTGCTGATACAATCAAAAAGATTATAATAGCTTTTGTTATAATTCTTGCAGAATCTTTTCTTGTAGTATATTCATCATCTAAGTTTATTATTTCTAGTCTTCTTCTTAATTTGTATATATATCTCTTAATAAAAGGTGCTTTTGCATATTTGATATATAATTTTTGGTATAATATATCCATTGAAAAACTATCTGCTTTTGTTCCTTCTTGTAGTTTTTTCATTTGCATATATTCAGTTTTTCCCATTTTTTTCATTAATATTAAATATGCAATAATAACTCCTGCAAATGCCACACCAGCAATTATAATTATATAGGTTATTGGATCCACCCTACAAAAACACCTCCTGATATTATCTATTTTTCTACTTTAACTCTTTTATTTTTATTTCCCCAATGACTTTCAACAAATTCATCAAATCCTTCAACATCTGTTTCATCCATGTTAGCTCTCATTTCTTCTAAGTTTTTGTCAGATATTTTATTTGTGATTACATATTTTCCATCAACATATTCTAGTATATTTCTGTATTCATATAACTTTTGCTCTGTAACTTTTGAAAAATATGTTGTAGCATTTTCAAAAAACTTTTCAATTTTTCCATTCATTGTTTTTTCACTCTTATAGTCATGATCATATGTTGTCTCATCTTGTAAAGGTATACATTCTGTTACTCTTTGTATATATCTTTTTCCTCTAAAGTCTTTTGATAAGTGAATATCAAAATTTAATACTTGAACAACCTGCTCTTCTGCAGTTTTTTCATTTCTGAATACCCCTGCTCTTAACATTGAGTTACGTAATGCTGTTACTAAATCTGGGAATGTTTTAGCATGGTGAGTAAATAATGTGAATTTTGAAGCTACTTGTGCAGATTGTATCATCCAAGATGCTACGGGGTCTGTTGCAACCTCACCTATAATATTTACAGAACCATCCGTTTTCTTTTGAACATCCAAACATTCTTGTCCTGCTATTGTATCTGTTTCTCTCATTGATAAAATATTTCTTGTAGGATAAACTTTTCTTAAGTGTAACTCAAATGCTGTTTCTGTAATACGTAAGTTCATTGTTTCATATATGTTTTCTATCATTCCCATCAATAATGTTGTTTTACCACATCCCTGTTCACCAGTTATTGATGTTATTCTTGCTCCTTTTACTAAATATTTTAGTAATTCTATTGCTTCTTCTTTTCCTGGAGTATCTCCTGTCCACTGTTCAACTGTTGCTCTCTTTACGTCAAATTTTCTTACGAAAAATGCCCATGTTTCAGACATGCTTGGTCTTACTACAACAACACGAGATCCATCTTTCATTTCATTAATTTTATAACCATTTGTATCTGATAATTGTCCTGGATTATTGTATTTATAAATATTTTGACATACTCTTTTTAGTTCTGCTTCAGTTCCAAATGATAAAAATGCTAAACGTATAGATTTACCTTGGAAGAATATCCATATACTATCACAAGCACGTGGTACTCTATGTTCTATTACTTGATCTAAATAGTCTCCATCTGTTTGTGCTACTTGGCTTAAGAAACTTTCTGGTAAACCAGATACACCTCCAGATACACCATCTATGTTCATATCTCTTATCTCGTCAATTGAGCTATATCCCTTATAGTGTTGATATATTCTTTGTACAACAATTTCTAGTTTGTCTTGAAATGATAATACTATGTTTTCTTTTTCAAAAATTTCGTCTATTTCATCATCTGTTATAACATAACAAGGTTTTGTTTCTCCTAAAATATACTTTAATGTTGCCAAATTATATCTTTTAATTAATTGTGTTAATGCCTCATATCCAAATTCTTTTTTATATACATATAATAAAATATCAAATTTTTCTTGTGAAGTAAGTAATGATGGCATATCAAATGGAATTGCAGTTGATATATTTGATTCATTTATTCCATATTCTTTTGATAACAAGTCTGCAATTAACTCTTTTACATATCTTTTATCATTAACATCTCCATATGTACAGCCTTTTAAAGCTTTCTTTAATGCATATTTTTTGTTTTTCCTACGCTTTAATTCTTCTTCCGATAGTCCTATATCATATAAGTTTACTTTTGTAATCTCGTCTAGTCTTTTTTTGACATAATTTTTCATTGTTTCTAGAGTATATGTTTTTTCATCTTTTTCTATCTCTTGTTCTACTTCTGCATTTTTATTTTTCTTAAACCAATATGATAATCCAACTCCTGCAATAATAATAACAACAATTGTTAATAATATATTTGTTATTGTCATTTTTTCACCTCATTCTCATTTTTAGCTCTTGTAGTTTTTTCAAAATATTATTTGTTAATTCTAATGTACTTTGCATAAAAATGTAATTTTCATCTGTGCTATCTTTAATAGTTTTTAATCTTAAAAACAAATCTGTAACTTTTCCTTCTTCTGCAGCTTCCATATATAGTAAATTAAAAGGAACTGTATCTAATTCTTTCTTTTCTGGCAATAGTCTTGCTATGTTTTTAACATTATATTTATATTCTTTAATATATTTTCCAATAACAGGTACACACTTGTATCCGGAAAACTCATCATTTTTGTTTTTGGCCTCAATATATTTGTTTATACTTTCCATTTTCTGTGAAAGAACTAATACATTTATATTTGAAATTTTTATAATATCTTCTTTAATCTTTGGATTTAATCGTTTGTCCAAATCTACTATTACCATATCATAATATTGATTTGCTGTTTTTATTAATTCTACATAACTATTTTCTATTTTCTTAAATTCTTCAATTTCTTCTTGTGCCTTATTTGCTGAAGTCATATATCCTGTAATTACTTCAAGCCTTCCTTTAAAAACAACTCTTGTATAATCTGTAATTATTGATGGTGTTAATTTATTACTTGTTGCAAGCTTAAATAAACCATCAATACCATTTTCAATAGCAACTGTACTTGTTTTTACATTAAATAACCCTGTTGTTTTCTTATTGTCTTGTGTCCAAAAGCATTTTCTCATTGTAGAATCATTTACACTTGTTGATATTAATAAAATTTTTATGTTACGCTCTATTGCCATTCTTGTAGCAACAGCAACTGTTGCCATAGTTTGTCCTGTTTGTTCTCTGCTATCATTCCAAAAAGTTATTATTGACATATTTTAACTCCTTTTAAAGTTCTTTTATTATATTTCTAATTATCTTTTCATCAATTTCTGAATCTATATCATTAACAAAAAATTTAATGTTATTTCTATATTCATTGCTTAAATTGCTTAATTTGATTTTTGAAATTCTCTGGTTTTCCATAACTGCAGGAATGTCTCCATTCTCTAATGGAAAATATATTTTTTCTTCGCTCCAAATTACTCGTATTCCTAGTGATAAGTAATCGAAATATTCGTCTTCTTCACTTGACATCTCTTTTGAGAAAAAGACTCTTGTTGCATGTATAGGAACTCCTAATTGACTTAATATCTCTATCCCTTTTTTCAATGAATATGAATCAAATGATGTAACAAAATAAATATTATTTGAAGATTGTAAACTAAAAGATGCAACTCCTTCAAAATTATCTGTGTCTACAATAAAAAAGTCATAGTCTAGGTTTTCTTCTTTTTCTAGCCCTAAGTACTGTCTTAGTTCATCCATATTATTGAATCCTACAGCCACATCTATGTCTTCATAAGTAGTTATATATGATTTCGTAGGATTTATTACTGGTACTACATATTTACATTTCTGTGTTATTGTATTATCTAATACTAAAACTTTTTTATTTGCCATTGCAAGCACTTTTGCAACTCCTAATATTATGTCTGTCTTGTCGCATGCTCCTATAAATCCTATTTTTTTCATGTATCTTCCTTTCTTGCATTTTACTTTATGCATAATTCATTTTGTAAGGGCACATGGCCCTTACTTTTAATAATTTAATGAATCTAAGTATTTTTTCCTTGTTGTTAATGATGTTCCTATGTCTTCATTCATTCCTTCTTGAATATTTGTATTATATTCATTTGAATCTACACCGTTTATATATTGTTGTAAGTAGTCATTTCTTACCTTTTTAGATGCTTCTGAATATCTTACTTTCAATTCTTCTTTAGCTACCTCTACTATGTTTGGATTTGATTGTATTTGTGATGTAACAGCAGCATTTGGCACATATGTTGGTGTTGCAGCTTCTTGCATTGCTGGATCTGTGTATTTTGTTACATACAATTTTGAACCATTTAATCCGTATGCTTCTACTATTGCACTTGACATTGATAATATTTCATCTTCTCTTAAATTAACTTTTATTGTATCTGATACATATGTACCATCATTATTCATTGGTACTTCAACTTTTGCTTTTGATACTACAATAAAGTTTTGTCCAGTTGGTGTCATAAATCTTATGTCTACATAGTCACCTGTCATTAAATCTATTGGCAATACTAACATATTGTATTCTTCTTCTCT
Source organism: uncultured Clostridia bacterium (assembly GCA_944393125.1). Classification (GTDB taxonomy): domain Bacteria; phylum Bacillota; class Clostridia; order TANB77; family CAG-508; genus CAG-269. The sequence continues at coordinate 11,462 of CALXZB010000029.1, forward strand.
TGTATCATCAGTTATATTTTCACTTGAACGAACTACAAGTTCTGGTGTTACTATTGTATTTGCATTCATATTTACTCTTGCTATCATTGGAACTTCTTGTATGTCTATATATTCTTTTATTCTTGTTTGGCTACCTGAAGTATTCACTGTTGATGTGTCAATTTTATATACATAAAATTGATATGTTAATTCCTCTTGGTATACTCTTGTTATTTTATCTTTCCCTTGAGTATCTACAAAAAATTGTCCTGCTTCATCTGTTTGCATATTTGATGAATTTGAAGTCACCTTTTCAATTGTTCCTTCCACATCTACATAAAGTTCACCATTTGCTATTTTATTTCCTTTTGAGTCTTCAATTGTATCACCTGTATTTTTTATAACTTCAATTATATTATCTGCTGGTTTATCTTCTGAATCTCTATATAAATACAATAGTCCATATCTGTCTGTATAAACATACTCGCCTTCTTTTGTTTGTAATCCCCATGTACTAATATCTGATGGTGTTTCTAAAGCATTATTTGGAATTGTATATCTATTGACTTCTTGTTCCGTAAACATATCTTGTGTTATTACTTGCCCTGCTTTTACATTAGTTGATAATGTATATACTTTTACTTTAGCTGCTTGTTCAGCTTTTATTTTATCATCTCTTTGTTTTAATTGTACTAGCAAAAGTGCTATTATTGCTCCTGCTATTATTAGTGTTACTATTATTCCTAATAGAAACGCATTTCTTGATTTTCTTTGCATTGGATTTGATACCATTTTTTTATTCCTCCTTATTTTGCATTTGTATGCTATCTTTTTTAATTTTACCTCTTTTTTAGATTAAAATCAACAAAGTTTATGTTTGTAATACAAACTTAATATTTTTGTAATATTTTTGTAATATTGTCTAATTTTTAGTTCTTGCTATCTCTCTTAAAGCACTTGCAACACCGTCTTCCAGGTTAGATGTTGTTATTTGTTTTGCTACCTTTTTAACTTCCGGATGACTTTGTCCCATTGCAATGCCTAATCCTGCTTTTTCAATCATTTTTTTGTCATTTATGTTATCTCCAATTGCAATTACTTCTTCTGTTTTTATGTTCATTTTTTCTTTCAAAAATTCAATTGCATTCCATTTATCTACATTTTTTGCAGAAATCTCAGTATAAAAATATTCAATAGGGATTTCTTCTGTTCCTTGATGTATTATTTTCCTTGACATATGAGATACATCTAACACTTCTATTTCTGTAATTTCTTTTAATTTTCGTATTATTGAATTAAAAATTACTTTATTTTTGTCACATACTGTAATTTTTACAATTTTTTCATCTCTATTTGATATGTAATCATATATATTTTCTACTATGTTTATATGTGTTTTATCTTTATCTTCTTTGTTTATATTTTCTTTATGATAATATAATACATTACATTGTAAACTTTTCGCAACTATTTCTTTTTCTGTATAAATATTATAATATATACTATTTTCTTCACAAATTTTTATTATTTCTAATGCTTTTTGTTTTTTTATTGTATTTTCGTATATTGTTTCATCTTTTGATATATCATATATTATTGCACCATTTCCTGATATAAAATATTTTTTACTTTCTATTTGTTTTGCTATTGCTTTTATAGAATCAATTGGTCTTCCTGATGCTATTATTATTTCTATTCCTTTGTTTTGAGCTTCCTTTATTGCATCTTTTGTATTTTGAGTTACAATACCATATTGATTTAGCATTGTTCCATCTAAATCTATTACTGCTATTTTATACATATTTCCTCCATTGTTTTTTCAACTTTTTTCAAAAAAATTCAAAAAATTTCCTGTTTATTTTCTCTCAAATTGTACATCATATATTTAGAAAAAGCAATAGTTTTTTCTTTAAAATGTTATATATAGCAGGAGGTGAAAAAACATGGCA
>CALXZB010000030.1 GCA_944393125.1 uncultured Clostridia bacterium
TTAAAATAACTGTGTTGACTCTTAAAGTCAACTATTTTTTTCGCCAAAAGTGGCATAACTTGCTTGAGATTATATCACAATTTTACATAAAATGCAAAAATTGTATAAAAAAAGTAATAATGGTAAAAATAAATTTGAAGGGTTGTGATATAGATGAGGTATATATTAAAAATTATGCTAGCAATAGTTTTAATAATACTAATAGGATGTGCTAGTTATATTTTACTTAGTGAAGATAAGATAAGTGAAAATAAAGGAGATAATATTTATATTTCAGAAAAAATAGAAGATGAATGTACAGAAGAATATGAACAAATGAAAAATGCTACAGCAGTATCTGCCACAGAAGAAAAAGTATCAGCAAATGCTCAACTGATATTGAAAAAATATTATCAAAAGTGTGAACATACGATTAATGAATATGTTGAGTTACCTAAAGAACTTATAAATATGACTAAAAAAGAAATACAAGAAGAATTTCCGGATTGGGAAGTTATAGGATTTGAAAAAGGAAAAGTTACACTATATAAAGAATTTAATGATGTGTGTGGAGAACATTTTAAGCTAAAGGTAGAAGATGGAAAAATAGTAGTATATATTGTAAATAATGATGGAACAGAAAATGTATATGAAAAAACAAATATTTCAAGTGAATATCTTACTGAAACTGATTTGATTAATATGCAAGATGGATTAGAAATTTATGGAAAAGAGGAATTAAATCAAATAATAGAGGATTTTGAATAATACAAAATAAAGGGGCTTTTTTTACAGCCCCTCATATTTATTTTTATCTTTTATTTTAAATTTGATTGTGTACATAATTAACGCAAATATTGTAGAAAGTATAGCTAAATAATATAAATATAAATCTATTCTAAATGAGAAATCAAGATTAAATTCATTTATAAGTAAAGAACATACAATTGCAAAATAGAAAAGTACTGTAGCTAGTTTGCCATACCATTTACTATATACTACCACATCATCTTTAGAATAAAGAACAGAAGCGGAAATTACAATAACAAGTTCTTTTATAGAGACTATTATAAAAATCCACCAAGGTAAAATGTTTAATATTGCTAAAGATAGAAGAAGAGAAATTTGTGTTAATTTATCAGCAAGAGGGTCAATTAATTTTCCAAAATCAGTTATATAATTAAATTTACGTGCAATATAGCCATCTAAAATATCTGTTAAAGCAGAAATTGTAAACAAAATTAAAGAAATTAAAAAATGTTTAGATATAACTGCTATAAAAATAAATGGTATAAAAACAAAACGTATAATAGTAAGAATATTTGGTATATTTTCTTTTTTCATACATCCTCCATTTTAACAAAAAAGAGGTCCTTTTCATATTATCCTTGAATTATAAAAGGACCTTTTAATTTATACATTAAATTTTAAATTATCATTCTCTAAATTAACAGTGATGTGTTGACCATCATGAATTTCACCTCTTAGAATTTTTTCTGCAATTTCATCTTCAACATATTTTTGAATTGCCCTTCTAAGTGGACGTGCACCGAACTTTAAATTAGTACCTTTTTCTAATATGAAATTTTTTGCTTCATTAGAAACTTCCAAACTAATATTTTTATCTGATAAAGATTTTTTTGTGTCTTTAAGCATTAAATCAACAATTTGTAATAATTCAGGTTGTGTTAATGGATCAAACACAATTATTTCATCTATTCTGTTTAAAAATTCAGGTCTAAAATATTGTTTAAGATTTTCTTCAATCTTATTTGTATCAATACTTTGTTTTGCAAAACCTATTGAATTATTATTCAAATTTGAACCTGCATTAGATGTCATTATAATAATAGTGTTTTGAAAACTTACTGTATTTCCTTGAGAATCTGTAAGTTTTCCATCATCAAGAACCTGAAGAAGTATATTAAATACATCTGGATGAGCTTTTTCAATTTCATCTAAAAGAATAATAGAATATGGTTTTCTTTTTACTTTTTCTGTTAATTGTCCAGCATCATCATAGCCTACATATCCTGGAGGAGCTCCAATTAGTTTTGATGTTGAATGTCCTTCCATATATTCAGACATATCTATTCTTATTATTGAATCTTCTGAACCAAACATTTCATAAGCTAAGCTTTTGGCAAGTTCAGTTTTTCCTACACCAGTAGGTCCTACAAAAATAAATGAAGGTGGCCTTTTTGTACTTTGAAGTCCTGCACGATTTCTTCTTATTGCACGAGCAACGCTACTTACAGCTTTGTCTTGACCTATTATTCTTGTATGAAGATTGGTTTCAAGATTTAATAATTTTTGAGTTTCTGCTTCAGTTATTTTCTTAACAGGTATTTTTGTCCAATTTTCTATAACTTGTGCTATATCTTGAGTTGTTAAATGTTTTAATTCTATTGTGCTATTTAAATGGTCAATTTCTTCTATAAGTCTGCATTCTTGAGTTTTTAAGTCAGCAGCTTTTTGGTAATCTTCTGTAGAATCTGCATTTGCAGCATCTTCTTTTTGAGCTTGAACTTGAGCTAATTCTTGTTTTAGCATTTCAAGTTTAAATAGTTCTTTGTTTTCTAGGTTGATTCTTGAACATGCTTCATCAAGAATATCTATTGCTTTATCTGGTAAGAATCTATCATGAATATATTTTTCAGACATTTCAACAGTATGTTTAATAACATCATTAGAAATTTTAACTTTGTGATATTCTTCATAATATTTTTTGATTCCTTCTAGTATTTTTATAGAATCATCAATATTAGGTTCTTCAACTAATACTTGTTGGAATCGTCTTTCTAAAGCTGAATCTTTTTCTATATATTTTCGATATTCCTTTAAAGTGGTAGTTCCTATTAATTGAATTTCGCCATTTGAAAGAGAAGGTTTTAAAATATTTGCAGCATTCATTGAATGCTCACCATCACCAGCTCCTATAATATTATGGATTTCATCAATTACTAAAATAATATTTCCATATTCACGACATTCATCAATTATGCCTTTCATACGAGCTTCAAATTGACCTCTAAACTGAGTACCAGCAACAACTGCAGTCATATCTAGCAAATAGACTTCTTTATTTAAAAGTTTTGCAGGTACATTATTATTTGCAATTTTTATTGCTAGACCTTGAGCTATAGCTGTTTTTCCAACACCTGGTTCACCAATTAAACAAGGATTGTTTTTTGTACGTCTATTTAAAATTTGTACTACTCTTTGGATTTCTTTATCACGACCAATTACTATGTCTAATTGATTATTTTTTGCTTTATCAGTTAAATTAGTTCCATATACATCAAGATATTTTTTTCTTTTTTTATTATTTTTCTTTTTCTCTACTTTAACTTTTTGCCTTCCATTTGATTCTTCTTCACTTTGAGATTGTCTTTTGGGAACAATACTTGCAAAAATAGAACCAATTGGAATACCTAAAGGACTTTCAATATTTCCTTCTTCATCTTCCATTTCTTCAAGGTCTTCTGGTGAGATATCTTGAAGGTTTTCCATTTTTATGTTTGCAGATAAATCTTTAAACAAACTTTCTAATTGCTTTGACATACCTGATAAATCTATATTATTAACTGGTGGAACATTGCTTTGAGATGATTGTGAATTATTGGTATTAGGTTTTTTTGCTTTTTTTATGTCTGGAATTTCAAGTCCTCTTTTTTTGGCACAATCTCTGCAAAGTCCTTCCATTGAAGAAACACCATTTTCAATTTTGTTTATAAAAATTTCCGCGTTGTTTTTATTACATTCTGAACATATCATATATATAATTTCCTCTTTTCTTTAATATAATATTATATATCATACATTAATTTTACCAAATAGTCAATAGAAAATACATTTTGGGACTAGACAAAATTTGAAAATTGTGCTAATATAATTAAGTGCAAAACATTATTAATTCAATTTGCCCGAATGGCGGAACTGGCAGACGCACACGACTCAAAATCGTGCGGGAAACCATGTGGGTTCGAGTCCCACTTTGGGCACCAATTTGATATCAATATCATTCTTAAATGAATGGTATTTTTTATTGTAAAATCATGTAAAAAAAGGTGATCTAATAAAATAAATAACAGGGATTCCATATGGAATCCCTGTTTGCCTATTTAAGGAAATTCGCTAAGTTCGTTTGAAGGAATAAATGTAAAAGGACCATCATAATGCCCTTTTTCACAAAGATACAAAATGTAATCAAATAATGAGCCATAAGAAAGCATTTTCTGAACTGGTATTATGATTAAACCAGGCATAGGAAAACCATTCCAATCTGCATACAGTTGCATTTGATCTCCTTTTGAAACCTTTTCCAAGATATGATTGTAAAGTTCACTCTTTGGAGAGAGTTTAGAAGCAAGTGAATCAAATATAGTGCTGTTGGCCCAAATAATTATTCCAAATTGTTCTTTCTTAAGGGCTTCTTTTAATACATCCTGAAGTAATTGCCTATCCATACGAAATCCTCCTAAAATAAATTTATAGGCTTCAATGTATTTAAAATACAGTAATATTTTAACATATTTTATAGTATAAATCAATCTGATTTTATTTAATATGTATAAATAAGAGGAATAAAAGTAGTTTAACCACATATATATTAAATATAAAACAGAAAAGGAGATGTTAGTGTATGTGGCATACAAAAGAAATTTATGAAATTGAGAGAGAACTTAGGACAAACATAAAAAACGGATTAGAAGAAGCTGCAGTAGAAGAACGAAAAAGACAATTTGGAAAAAATAAATTAGATGATAAGAAAAAAGAAAGCATAGTTCTACGATTTTTAAAGCAATTTAACGACTTTATGATAATTATTTTAATTATAGCTTCTATTATATCAGCAATAATAGCAAAAATGAATGGTACAGGAGACTATATTGATTCTGTAATAATAATAGCAATAGTAATTTTTAATAGTATATTAGGACTAATACAAGAAGCGAAGGCTGAAAAATCTTTAGAAGCACTAAAAGAAATGACTGCTCCAGTAACAAAAGTAAGGAGAAATGGAAAAATACAAACAGTAAGTGGAACAGATGTAGTACCTGGAGATATTATAATATTAGAAGCTGGTAATTATGTCCCAGCAGATGCAAGATTAATATCAAGTTCAAACTTACAAATAGAAGAATCAAGTTTAACTGGAGAAACAGTACCAGTTCTAAAAGAAGCTAATATAGTATTAAAAAATAATATACCAATAGGAGATACCATAAATATGGTATTTGCATCAACGATTATAGTAAATGGCCATGGAGAAGCAGTAGTAACAGAAATAGGAATGAATACAAAAGTCGGAAAAATAGCTAAAATGATAATATCAAATGAATCGCCACAAACTCCTATTCAAAAAAAGCTTGCAGAGGTTGGAAAAACTTTAGGAATTTGCTGTATTCTAATATGTATATCTATATTTTTGATAGGAATTTTAAAAAATATTTCACCTATAGAAATGTTTATGACATCTGTTGGATTAGCAGTAGCAGCAATTCCAGAAGGGCTACCTGCAATAGTTACAATTATGCTATCAATTGGAGTAACCAAAATGGCAAAGAAAAATAGCATTATAAGAAAATTACCAGCTGTAGAAACTTTAGGAAGTAGTAGCGTTATTTGTTCAGACAAAACCGGGACATTAACACAAAATAAAATGAAAGTAGTAGAAACAATAACAGAAGTTCAAGATATAGAAAACAAAAGATTTTTGTTAGAACTAGGAACTATGTGTACAGATGCATATGTTGAAAACCAAAATGGAAAAAACATAGTAACAGGAGAACCAACTGAAATTGCAATAGTAAATGCAGCACTAAATGAAAATATTAACAAAAACAAGTTATATGAAAATATGAAAAGAATAAAAGATGTACCATTTGACTCAAACAGAAAAATGATGTCTACTATACATAAAAATGGTATAAACTTTAGAGTAATAACTAAAGGTGCACCAGATGTGATAGTAAACAAATGCAGTAGATATAAAGATGGAAATTCAATCAAAGAAATGAATGATATCATTAAGAAAAGAATAGAACAAAACAATTCTAAAATGGCTCAGAAAGCATTAAGAGTAATTGCAGTTGCATATAAAGATATCAATAATTTAGATTCAAAAAAAATAGAAAGTGACTTGATATTTGTTGGACTAATAGGAATGATTGATCCACCAAGAGAAGGAGTAAAAGAAGCGGTTGCCACTTGTAAAAGAGCAGGTATAAAAACTGTTATGATAACAGGAGACCATATTGCTACGGCAAAAGCTATAGCAAAAGAATTAGGAATATTAAGAATAAATGATATGGCTATTACTGGAAATGAACTAGATAAAATTTCTGAAAATGAGCTAGAAAAAAATATAATGAGATATTCTGTATTTGCAAGAGTATCACCTGAACATAAAGTAAGAATAGTAAAAGCTTTTCGAAAAACAGGGGCTGTGGTTGCAATGACAGGAGATGGAGTAAATGATGCACCAGCATTAAAGAATGCAGATATAGGAATAGCTATGGGATTAAACGGAACAGATGTGGCAAAAAATGCTGCAGATATGGTATTAGCAGATGATAATTTTGTAACTATCGTAGAAGCAGTAAAACAAGGTAGAAATATATTTGAAAATATTAGAAAAGCGGTTCATTTTCTTATTGCAACAAATGTAGGAGAAATAGTTACTATATTCTTAGGACTCATAATGGGATTAAAATCTCCACTTTTAGCTATTCAGCTATTATGGATTAATTTAGTAACAGACTCACTTCCAGCAATTGCATTAGGATTAGAACCACCAGACAATGAAATAATGAACAAAAAACCAAGAAACTCCAAAAAGAGTTTATTTGCAGATGGACTATGGTATAGAATATTTACAGAAGGAGTAATGCTAGGAATTTTAACTTTATTTAGTTTTTCTCTTGGAATTAATTTATACAATTTGGAAGTTGCAAGAACAATGGCATTTGTAAGCTTAGGTCTATTAGAACTTGTCCATAGTTTTAATATAAAAAGTGATAAATCTATATTTGAAGTTGGAATATTTGAAAATAAATATTTAATAGGAGCGTTTTTTATAGGAATAATAATGCAAATAGTTGTAGTAATTATTCCAGAATGTGCAGAAATATTTAAGTTAGTACCACTAAGTCAAACACAGTGGACATATACATTAGGAATATCTGTAATTCCGCTTATTATTATTCAAACATTGAAAAAAATTAAAGAAATAAAATATGATGTAAAAACAGAAAAATATAGCTATTTTAGAATTAACACAAGCAAAATAAAAGAAATGTGAAAGTTTTGTGAATTTTAGCACTCATATATTGACTTTGCTAAAAACACGATGTATAATAAAAATGTAAATAGAAATTAACAAAAATGTTAATACTATAACTGTGCTAACATAGGTGTCAACACATAAAAAATATTATAAGGAGGTAATGAATTATGATGATGATACCAAGAAGAAACGGAAATGGATTAGATATTTTTAATGAAGTTTTCAGTGATCCATTTTTTAGCCAAAAAGAAAGTAAAATTATGAAAACAGATTTAAAAGAAAAGGATGGAAATTATATCTTGGAAATAGATATGCCAGGATATGAAAAAGATGATATCCAAATTGAATTACAAGATGGATATATAACAGTAACAGCAACTAAAAATGAAGAAAAAGAAGATAAACATGCAAAATATTTACAAAGAGAAAGATTTTCAGGAATGTGTTCAAGAAGTTACTATGCAGGAGAAAATATAAAAGAAGAAGACATAAAAGCAAACTTTAAAAATGGAATTTTGATAATTGAATTTCCTAAAGAAGTAGAAAAGAAAATAGAGGAAAGAAAATATATTCCAATAGGAGAATAAATAAAATAATACACACTACAAAACAATAATATTAGGGTAATTCCTATATTATTGTTTTTTTATATTAAAATTGACAAAAAAAATTATAAAATGATATAATATTAAAAAATATAAGATAAAGAGGGAAAAATGAAAATAAAACAAAATTTAAAAAACAATGCAAAATGGATAGTATTGTTTTTGTGCATTATATTAATAATTGCAATAGTAGAAGATGTATTAGATAAAGAAATAGAGAAACTAGATATTTTTGGATATAATATAATATCAGAGCATTTGATAACAGAAAGAGTGACACCAGTAGCCAAAATAATAACTCAATTTGGTGGAGCTATGATACTAACAAGTATAGCTATAATATTATTAATTTTAATAAAAGACAGAAAAATAGGAATTTTGATATGGATAAATCTTATAATATCAACATTATTAAATCAAATTTTAAAACATATAGTACAAAGACCAAGACCAATAGAATTTAGAATTATAGATGAAAGCGGATACAGTTTTCCATCAGGGCATTCAATGGTTAGTACAGCATTTTACGGTTTTTTAATATATTTAATTTATAAAAATGTTAAAAATAAATATTTAAGAAATTCGTTAATGATAATTTTAAGTATTTTAATAATATTAATAGGAACAAGTAGAATATATTTAGGAGTACATTATACTAGTGACGTCATAGCAGGATTTTTAATATCAATATCATATTTAATAATTTTTATAACAACAACACAGACTTTTGCAAAAACAGATTATAATTTACTTAAAAACAAAGACAACTCTTGAAATTATTATTAAAACATGTTATTATAAATACATAGTTAAGATAGATTAAAAAAAAACCGAATTTGCAGTTTTTATTTTAATCTATTTTTTTATTTTTATTGCAAATTAGAAATAGGAGGAAAAATAAATGAACACAAAATATGTATTTGTAACAGGAGGAGTTGTATCAGGGCTAGGAAAAGGAATAACAGCAGCATCTCTAGGAAGACTATTAAAAAATAGAGGATATAAAGTAACAATCCAAAAATTTGACCCATATATTAATGTGGATCCAGGAACAATGAGCCCATATGAGCACGGAGAAGTATTTGTAACAGAAGATGGAGCTGAAACAGATTTAGATTTAGGTCATTATGAAAGATTTATAGACGAAAATTTAACACAAAATTCAAGTATAACTATGGGAAAAATATATTCAAATGTAATAGAAAAAGAGAGAAGAGGAGATTATTTAGGGAAAACAGTACAAGTAATACCTCATATAACTAATGAAATAAAAGAAAAAATATATAGTTTTGAAAATACAGATATTGTGATAACAGAAGTTGGAGGAACAGTAGGAGATATTGAAGGTTTATCAATAATAGAAGCAATACGTCAAGTTGGTCTAGAAAAAAATCCTGAAGATGCTGTATATATACATGTAACTTTATTACCATATATTTCGGGTTCAAATGAAATAAAGTCAAAGCCAACTCAGCATTCAGTAAAGGAACTACAAAGCTTTGGAATAAAACCTAATATATTAGTATGTAGAACAGAACAAGACATTCCAGATAGTATAAAAGAAAAATTGGCATTATTCTGCAATGTAAGAAAAACTAGTGTTATTCAAAATAAAACAGCGGATAATCTATATGCTGTTCCATTAATGCTTGAAGAAGAAGGACTAGCAAGAGAAGTATGTAATTATTTAAGATTAGATAAATATGTACCAGATAATACAGAATGGCAGAAAATGATAGATAATGTAAGAAAAATAGGAGATAAAAAAGTCAATATAGCAATTGTTGGAAAATATGTAAAACTCGAAGATTCATATTTATCAGTAATAGAAAGCTTACATCATGCAGGATTTGCAAATGATATAAAAGTAAATATTAAGTTAATTGACAGTGAGTCAATTAATAGTGATAATGCGAAAGAGAAATTCAAAGAAATACAAGGAATTATAGTGCCTGGAGGCTTTGGAAATAGAGGAATAGAAGGAAAAATTGAAACTATAAAATTCGCAAGAGAAAATAATATACCATTTTTAGGAATATGCTTAGGAATGCAAATGGCAGTTGTAGAATTTTCAAGAAATGTTTTAGGATTAAAAGATGCTAATTCTACAGAATTCTGTGAAAATACACAAAATCCAGTAATTCATATTATGGAAGAACAAAAAGGTATAGATATAAAAGGCGGTACAATGCGACTTGGAGCATATCCTTGTATTTTAAAAGAAGGTACTATGGCAAAAGAACTATATAAGGAAGAAAAAATATCAGAGAGACATAGACATAGGTTTGAATATAATAACGAATATAAAGAAAAATTGGAAACTGCAGGATTAATTTGCTCAGGAACATCTCCTGATGGAAAATTAGTTGAAATTGTAGAATATAGAAAACATCCTTATTTTATAGCAAGCCAATTTCATCCTGAATTAAAATCAAGACCTAATAGACCATCTCCATTATTTGTAGGATTAGTTAAAGCTGCAAAACAATTAATTAAATAAATATAATAAAAATGGTTCTATTAGTATATTTATTCTCATAAAATATAAATGGAGCAAATGTGAACTTTATGTGAAAATTAAATAAAACTATTGACAATGTGAAAAAATGGGTATATATTATTAGCAGTCAAATATAAAGAGTGCTAATAATATATACTCTTAATTTGAAGCTAGAAAGGAATGTGATAAAAATGATAAAACCATTATCAGACAGAGTATTAGTAAAAATGAAGGAAAAGGAAGAAACTACTAAAAGTGGAATAATTTTAGCAAGCACAGCACAAGAAAAACCACAAATAGCAGAAGTAATTGAAGTTGGGCCAGGAAGAATAATAGATGGAAAAAGAGAAGAAATGGAAGTAAAAAAAGGAGACAAGGTAGTAATAAGCCAATATGGAGGAACAAAAGTAAAATATGAAAATGAAGAATATATAATCTTAAGAGAAGAAGACATTTTAGCAGTAATACTTTAAAATATAATTTATAAATTGAAAGGAGAAATTTAAAATGGCAAAGCAAATTAAATTTGGTGAAGAAGCAAGAAAATCATTATTAGAAGGTGTTAATAAATTAGCTGATACAGTAAAAGTTACATTAGGACCAAAAGGAAGAAATGTTGTATTAGATAAAAGTTTTGGAGCACCACTTATAACTAATGATGGAGTAACAATAGCAAAAGAAATTGAGTTAGAAGACAAATTTGAAAATATGGGAGCTCGCTTAGTTAAAGAAGTATCAACAAAAACAAATGATGTTGCTGGAGATGGAACAACAACAGCAACAGTATTAGCACAAGCAATGATAAAAGAAGGTGTAAAAAATGTTGCAGCAGGAGCAGATCCTATGGCAATAAAAAGAGGAATAGAAAAAGCAGTAGAATCAGCAGTTAATGAGCTAAAAGAAATAACATCACCTGTAAATGGAAAAGAAGATATAGCAAGAGTTGCAAGTATATCTGCAAATAATGTTGAAGTTGGAAATTTAATAGCAGATGCTATGGAAAAAGTATCAAAAGATGGAGTTATAACAATAGAAGAATCAAAAACATCAAATACAGAATTAAATGTAGTTGAAGGTATGCAATTTGATAAGGGTTATGTTTCACCATATATGGTAACAGATACTGAAAAAATGGAAGCAGTAGTAGATAATCCATATATATTAATAACAGATAAAAAAATAAGTAATATCCAAGAAATTTTACCATTATTAGAAACATTAATGCAATCATCAGGAAAATTAGTAATAATTTGTGATGATATAGAAAGCGAAGCATTATCAACACTAATATTAAATAAGTTAAGAGGAGTACTAAATGTTGTAGCAGTTAAAGCACCTGGATTTGGAGATAAGAGAAAAGCAATGTTAGAAGATATTGCGATTTTAACAGGAGGAGAAGTAATTACACAAGATTTAGGACTAGAATTAAAAGATACACAAATAGAACAATTAGGTAGAGCAAAACAAGTAAAGGTACAAAAAGAAAATACAATAATTGTTGATGGTGCAGGAGATAAATTTGCAATTGAAGCTAGAGTAAAACAAATAAAAGCTCAAATTGAAGAAACAAAGAGTGAATTTGATAAAGAAAACTTACAAGAAAGATTAGCAAAAATTGCTGGAGGAGTTGCTGTAATTGGAGTTGGTGCTGCAACAGAAGTTGAAATGAAAGACAAAAAATTAAGAATTGAAGATGCATTGTCAGCTACAAAAGCAGCTGTAGAGGAAGGCATTGTTGCCGGAGGAGGAACTGCTTATGTTAATATAATTCCAGCTGTAGAAAAAACTGCTAAAAATTTAGAAGCCGGAGAAAAATTGGGTGCTGAAATTGTTCTTAAAGCATTAGAAGAACCTGTAAAACAAATTGCTAGAAATGCAGGATTAGAACCAGCAGTTATTTTAGAAAATGTAAAAAAATCAGCAGTTGGATTTGGATTTGATGCAGATAAAGAACAATATGTAGATATGAAAAAAGCAGGAATAGTTGATCCAACAAAAGTTACAAGAAGTGCACTTCAAAATGCAGCATCAATAGCAGCAATGGTGTTAACAACAGAAAGCTTAGTGACAGATGCTCCAGAAGAAAAAGGATGTGGATGTGGAAATTCACATGATATGGATGCAGGAATGAATGGAATGTATTAAAATAAAATCTCGATATGAAAGTATGTTACTGTTTAATGGTTTTATTGTGCATACTACCGTAAATTCAGATGTTATAATGTTTTTGATATTAATAAAAAATATTTTTATATAAGTAAAAACGAA
>CALXZB010000031.1 GCA_944393125.1 uncultured Clostridia bacterium
TGGAAAGGAGGAGAATTTTTTATGCTTGAATTTAAGATAATACAAGAATTAGAACCTAATGAGGAGTTATTGAAAAACTTAAAAAAATACTATTATATCTTTTTTAATTCAAAAATTGAAATGAACTAAAAAATCAAAAAAGCCTTGACAATACAAAACAAATGTTTTAGAATATGTACAGATAAAAAAGGATGTGAAATTATGGAAGAAAATAAATTAGCAATTCAAAATGAATTAACTAATGAATATATAAAAAATTTAATATATACAATAAGAGGAAAACAAGTTATGCTAGATAGTGATGTAGCGATGTTATATCACTATTCTACTAAGAGGATAAATGAAACTGTAAATAGAAATAAGCAAAGATTTCCTGAAAATTTTTGTTTTAGATTAAATGAAGAAGAATATGAAATTTTAAGATGCAAAAATATTAGCTTAAATAGTGATACTATAAAAGAACATTTTGATGATTCTTCTTTAAGGTCGCAATTTGCGACCTTAAACGAAAATACAGGTTGAGGTAAGCATCGTAAATATTTGCCATATGTTTTTACAGAGCAAGGAATAGCAATGTTGTCTGGTTTATTAAAAAATGATATAGCAATTCAAGTTAGTATAAATATTATGAATGCTTTTGTCGAAATGAGAAAATTTTTAATGTTAAATGGGCAAGTATTTGAAAGATTAACAAATATGGAATATAAATTATTAGATCATGACAAAAAATTTAATATAGTATTTGACCAATTACAACATGAAGAAAATATAAAGCAAAAAATATTCTTTCAAGGACAGATATATGACGCATATAGTCTAATTATAGATATTATAAAAAAAGCAAATAATAAAATTTTGATTATAGATAATTACATTGATGACAATGTTTTTAAAATGCTAACTAAAAAGAAGAATAATGTAGAAGTAGTTATTTTTACATCTAATCATAGTAATATTCAAAATATAGATATCCAAAAATTTAATAAGGAATATCCTACATTAAAGGTTGCTAAAACAAATAAATTCCATGATAGATTCATTGTTTTAGATAATACAGAAATGTATCATGTAGGAGCATCAATCAAAGATCTAGGAAGGAAATGTTTTGGAATTAATAAAATAGAAGATATGGAAATTATAGAAAAGATTATCAATGTATTTTAGAATGCATAATCAGTATTCAAAGCCGACAATCTTATGTAAATATGTATATTATAAATGCTTAAATGAACCTCTAATAGGAGGTAAAATTTTATGTTATATGTAAGCCATACAGATCCTATTTTTGCACATACTATTGTCAGTGTAGTTAGAGATGGATTTGACGAAAAATTAAATGAACTCATTTCTGTCTATTCTAATATTTATAGCATAATAATATAAAATTATATTAGCGAAAGAAAGAATGTCCTAATATAGGCACATTCTTTCTTTCAACCATTATTTACGTTTTATCTTTTCATAGATAGATGAAACACCTACCACTATAACTGATGTAACAAATATAAAAAAAATCCCTGCAAAAATATTATTACTTATTGCCTCAATTGATTCTTCATTGCGTGTAAGTACAAGCTCACCATTTTGTAAATTTGCAATAACTTTACCTCGAACTGTTTTTTTAGCAGAAGAAATAATAATGCTAGTATCAGTTCTTTCAAGAGATACTCCTTCAGGAACTTCATATATAGTTTTATCTCCCTGCTCGTAAACATCGCGTGCTACCTGCTCGTATAATTCGAATTCACTGTCACTTGTTGGCTTCTGGAGAAAATTCGAAGAAAACATATAGCCACTTCCAAAAAGCACTATGAAAATAATTACCGAAAAAGCAATTATAGTAGAACTCATATGTTGTTCACACACCTGTTCTATCTTTTCAATAAATGATTTCCGTTTTTTCATGGTTTTTCCTCCTTGTAATTGTTCAGAGTACTGTGCCTCCGAAAAGTTAAATTATGTAAAACTCTAATAGTGTCAATTTAATTTGACAAGTTAATATTATATGTTAAAATATATTTAACTTAACCCTCCACTACTTTTTGTAGTGAGACGGAAGCCTAAATGATTTTGGAGAATTCTAGCAACTCTCCTTTTATTATTTTGTAAAGAATTTTATAATTTGTTTATCAATTAAGTCAAGTGATTTACTGGATATTTTTACATTTCTTCTAACAGTATCTTTAAAAATTCTTTGTTTACTAATTCTTGTTATTTGATTAATTAGAGCAATACTATCTTTTTTTATTTTAGAAATTTCATTTTCCATTTTTTTAATATATTTTTGCTCTTTTCCAATTATGTTTTGAATATTAATAGGTATATCTTCTATTTTTTTCAGTTCATCTAATATTTGTTGTAATTTTTGTTTTTCTTTTTCAATTTTCTCTTGAAAGACTTTATAAAGTTCCTGTATAAAATTGAAAAAATAGTTAGAAAAGCAATTAGAGAAGCTGGTTACCTACTCCTAAAAAAAGTTTAAAACAACTTGAAAAAGAAAAGATTAAACAATTAAAAGGTAAAAACTAAAATACTATAGTTTCTACTATAAATAAAAATCAAGGTGTGGCAGCACCTTGGTTTTATTTTTGCATCAAAATTGATATTAATTCAGGATTAGGCATTTCTCTGTTAATCCTCTCAATTCTTGCTTGAGCAGATTTGATTTTTTGCTGTCCCTCTTCATTTTCAGAATTAGCATCTTTTATTATTTGTTCTTGCTTTCGTAACTCATCACAAAGAATATTATATTTTCTGCGTAATCTAGCTCTTGCCTCGCGGTAATCTTTTGATCCGATTTTTTTTAGCTGTTCGAACCAATTATATACATCCTGTGGTTGCTTCCTTAAAGCAAGGTCGATACATTGTATTTTTGTTTTTAAATCCACCCGATCAACTGCTTCGAGATTATTTGGGTTGAAACGATACCACATTAGTGTTCCTGTTTTTGCCTCTCTCATATAATAATCTTGTTGAGTATTTTTTTCTCTAAAACAAAGAGCTCCAATATTTTCTTCAAATCTCACGAACTGCCAATATTTCAATCTGATTTCTCCCTTCAAAATTTTTTGCTTATAGCAATCTTCTGCCACGGATTGCTTGGGATTAAAGCACTAACTGTTATGTAAACAGTTTACATTTATTTTAGCATATTTTTTAGGATTTGTATAGTTTCTTTCATATATTTTGTTATCGCAATGCATAATCTAGAGTATTTTTATTATTTGCATCAAAAGTATTGTAAATTTGTAAAACTTATGTTAAATTAAAATTAAACAAATCGAATTATATAAAAAGAACATTACTTTGCAGTTATTTTTCGCATACCTGCTCCGTAAATGCTCCATATTAGTTATATAATAGTCTTGAAAGGAGACAATTTATAATGAAACAAAATAGCAAAAAAATAATTCTTTTAATATCTACAATATTATCTCTAATAGTGTCAATTTATTACATAGTAGCAATATCTGCTGGTATAATAGAACTATCTGTAATTGGAGATGTAACACAAATTTCAAATACTACACAAATTTCTATTCTCGTAATATGTTCAATAGTTAATATTCTTTCTCTTGTTTTTATATCAAAAGATATAATAAAACACAAGAAAAAAATAATTTGGTTAAATATTATACAATTATTACTAGGTACAATGATAAATATTATCTCTGCAATTATAAATATTATTATTGTTTCATCTTTTGAAAAAAGTATTAAAACTAAAGATAAAAAACAACTACCTAATTTAGAGAATATTTCAAAATATAAATGGTATGTATATTTAACTATTTTCATATTATTATTTACTATTTGTTATACCCCAATTATAAACTTAATTCCTATACCAAATACTAAAATTATGGCTATAGTTACTATAACTTTACTATATATAATTCAAATAATTTTTCTAACAGCACCTATGTATAATGAACTAAAAAGAGATTTTACCGTTTTTAAAAATAATTTTAAATTATATATGTCAGATATGTTGCCTCGATTTGGAGTTATCATAATTGTATATCTATTTTCAAATGTTTCTGTATTGATATGGGCAGGTAACATACCTAATAATCAACAAACACTAATAAATATGCCACTTTATATTACAGCCCTTCTTGCTATAATAGTTGCACCTTTAGCAGAGGAACTTATGTTTAGAGGTTTCATAAAAAAATTTATTAAAAATGATATAATATTTATTATTATAAGTTCATTGATTTTTGGAGGATTGCATGTTGTTTCAGCTAATAGTATTCAGCAATTCCTTTATATAATTCCTTATTCTATTCTAGGTTTTGCATTTTCATTGAATTATGTAAAAACTAGAAACATAGCAAGCAACATTTTCTTACACTGTATGTGGAATACCCTTGCAATTATAGTAGTAATATTCGCTGCTATATAAAATAAAAGTGGAAATTTATTTTTCCACTTTTATTTTTTTATATCTTAAAAATGTTTTCCTTTTCTTCTATTATTCTCATCTATATCGCTATTTATTTCAACAAATCTATTTTTGCTAATATCTTCTATGTAATTAATTTCATTATCATTGTTTTTTTCATATTCTGATTCTTCTGAAAGCTCTTGATGTTCTGCAATTGCTTTATCAAGTTCTTCTGCGCCAGGTAAATCCATATTTTTAAAATTATTACTTGGTTGTGACATTTTTATTTTTACTACTACTAGACAAATAATTAATATTATTAAAACAAGAATTATTAATATTTTTATTTTTTCTTCTTGCCCCCAAGTTTCAGGTTTTAGCCAACTTGTTTGAGCTATTATTTCTTGGTTTGTATTTTTATTTACTATAATTTGATATGTTGCATTTTCTTTTGTTTCTTGATTTTGTACTAATATTGTTATTATATTTTCTCCCTGTTGTAAATTTTCATTTCCTACTATTTCTACTGTTGCATTTTCATCATTAGCCTCTGCCTGTATTTCAAGTGTTTGAATATCTTCTGTTAATTCAACAGTATATTCATATGTTCCAACTTTAAAAGTTGGTTTTAAACTTACTCCATTTATTGACAATTTTTTTAGTCCAAATTCTTCTACTTTAGAATTTGATTCTTCTCTTGTTACTGTAATTGTATAAGTTTTCTTAGTACCATTTGCAGAAATTACTTCTACAGTTAGTTCATTTTTTCCTTCTTTTAATTCTATCATACCAGTTCCATTTATTTGTGCATTTGAATTCATTGCAGTAGCATATACTTCAACTTCTTTAACTTCATTTGGTACTTCTACACTATATTCAGTTTTTTCACTGTCAAAGCCAGTAAAGTCATATTCTTCTGGTTTTATTCCTAAATTTTTTAATCTTGCTTCTCCGTTTTCTGCGTTTTCTTCTTCTGCTGTTTTTCTCTTTATTGTTAACTTGTATGTCTTAGTTTTTCCATCTTCTGCTGTTACTTTCACACTTACAGTATTATTGCCTTCTTTTAAAGTTACTTTTCCGGTTCCTTCTACTTTCGCATTTTTGTCTAATGGTGTTGCATATACTGTTACTTCTTTTACACTGTTAGGTACTGTTGTACTATACTCAGTTTTATCTCTTTTAAATCCTGTAAAATCATTAGGGGTTATTCCAAAATTACTTAATCTTGCTTCTGATGATTTTTTTGTTGTGGTTATTGTTCCTGAATTTGTATTATTTCCTGAATTTGATGTTTCCTTCTCTTTAACTGTTATTTGAATTGTTTTGCTTCCTTTAACTTCTTGTGCATCAGTTGTTGCAACATCTTCTGCATTTATTGTTATAGTAGCAGTTCCGCTTGATTTTGCTGTAATTTTTACTTCTTTTGAACTATTTTCAATCCAATCCTCTGACACATCAACTATAGCAACATTTGTATTTGAACTTGTAATTGTAAATTTTCCACCACAATTTGCTGCAGTTATTACAAATGTTGTAGTTTGCCCTACATTAAGTGTTTCAGAAGATTTGTTTACTGAAAAATTTCCGTCTGCTGCATAAGTTTTACTCATTCCTAATAAAATTAATATACTTGTAATAATTAAAATTATTCCTATTCTCTTGTTCATATTATTCTCCTCTTAAAAGTTTATTTCTGAACTTCCCATTATGTAATTCTTAATCTTCATATAATCTGTTGATTTAATATTTTCATCATTATTAACATCAGCAGCAATCTTTTCAATATCTGTCAATTCTTTTGTCCCCATAATTACATTTTTTATAGCCATATAGTCTGTTGATTTTATTTCTCCATCTCCATTAATATCTCCAAGAACAGCAACAGCGTATGTATCATTAATTATGCAACCTGTTGATAATTTTGCATCTGAATTTAAGACTTCTCCTTTAGCATTTTTCACATTTACTTCTTGACCTAGTAAATCAGAAAAATCTTTAACTGTGGCATTTGGGATAGTTACTACTTCATTTGTTTTTGTATTAATTTTTACTTTATCATTTTTTATTGTTGAAGTATCATCTTCATTTGAATTATCTTGATTTATTGGAACCAAATATAATTTGTATGTAGGTTCATCTTCAAACGTTTCACGAGCTGCATAACCTTTTAATCCACTTGAAGTCATAACATAGTCCCAATAAGTTCCATCTACTTTTTCAGTTGCCTTCTCTAATCTTGTTACAATATCATCTTTAAATATACTTCCAATTTTATTTGCATCCTTTCTTGGTTGATCTCTTAAATATAAAGAATTATCTACATTAACTCTTACTAAATCTGTACCAACAGAAGGTTCTGTATTATTTATTGAAGGTTTTGGTGATGCTGTTGATGGCATATTTTTAAATACTGGTATTATAAAAGTATATGCACTATTTATACTTCTCATATCTTCAAATGTTTCTCTTAATGTCTTTCCTTCATTTTGAGCTGCTAAAAGATTTTGCATATATTGATGCCAATACAAATTTCCATCTGAATTGTCAACATCAAATTTTTGTAAATATAATGTATTTTGTCCTTTTGCTATATAACTTTTTGCAATTGATTCAGTTCCACCTATTATTGAACTTTCTAAAGTTGTCCATCCATTTTCTTGAGCCTTTTTTAGACCGTTTAAAATTACTGTTTCTTTTCCGTTTCCACTTGCTCCTATATTAAAAACATTATAATATCCAACATATTGACCATTATATCCTTGTCCTTTTGACAAAGTTGAACCATCTTTTCCTTGTTCTTGTAATATTCTCGCAACTATATAATAAGCATTAACATTATGCTTTTGTGCAGCTTCCATAATAGCATTAACACAAGAATCACTATTTAAAAATGTATTTGTTACCATTGCTTTTAATGTATCTCTATTGCATTCACTATAAGACAATTCTAAAAATTGAAATATATCATTACTATTAAGAAAATTTCTTGTATCCATCATATATGCTATTGCAGATTCTGATGCACAATGCCAATTTCCATTGTCATAAACTTTGTTTACACCACAAACTTTGCATACCCATTCTTCACCATAACTGCTATTAGCTGGCACTAAATTTCTTGGTGATGAGCCATGCCCAACATATTCATTTGCGATTGCGTCTGCCCAAGTTATATCTGTGTATAAAATTTTGAATTTCCAATTTGGATATTCTGATTGTAATTTCTGTATCATTTCTTTTACTTGTGGATATTTATTTGAATCAATTGAATTTACATCTGTTGAAGTGGTTTGAGATACAGCAAAAACCTCATTCCCACATATTAGATTTATAATTATATATGAAACTATTAATATAAAACTTACTAATAAATTTTTAATATTTTTTTTCATTTATTGCACCTCTTTAGTTTTTTCCATTTTTTCTCATATTGTTCGACTTTAGTATATCATTTCTTTGTTTTTTAGTCAACATTAGACAACAAAAAAAATAAATTCCCCAATCTAAAGATTGGGGCAGTAAACCTATTTATGTTTTCTTTGAGGTATTGTGACTATAATATACTTTCACGGGATTTACAGACTCACTTGATACATACAAAATGCTGACATCTCGGTAATTAGAACTTACAATATACATTTTTGCATAGTTTTTATTTTCTTTCCTATGAAATGCAATATATAGTTCATAACCGCTTAAAGCTTCGAAGTATAACATCTTACCTTTTTCTTCTTTACCAGCATCTTCAAAGTTTTGCCATGCCAACGCTGCTTTCTTTAGTGGTTCTGCAACATATAGCCTGGTTTCGCGAAAAAATTCTCTTCTGTTTTTTTCATTTTTTTTCATAAATATTCCTCCTGATATTTAGTTAAGAATTTTTCACTATTATTCTACCTCCTACAAATTTACCTATAAAATATAATAACATTTATGTATATTTTTGTCAATCTTTTGATATTTTGTTGCATTTACATAATTTTATGTTATACTATAAAAAGGTTAAAATAATTTTATGTTTTATTGGAGGTATTATGATTGAACTATTATCACCTGTTGGTGATTTTGAATGTTTAAAATCTGCAGTACAATCTGGTGCAGATGCAGTATATTTGGGTGCAAGTACTTTTAGTGCAAGAGCATTTGCTTCTAATTTTGACGATGAATCTTTAGAAAAAGCAATTAATTATGCAAAATTAAGAGGAGTTAAAACAAATTTAACTTTAAATACACTTATTAAAAATAGTGAAATGCAAGATGCAATTAATTTAGCAAAAAAAGCTTATGAATTTGGAATTGATGCTATTATAGTTCAAGACTTAGGTCTTGCAAATTACTTAATAAAAAATTTTCCCGGATTAGCTGTTCACGCAAGTACACAACTTTCTGTTCACAATTTAGAAGGAGTTCTTGCTCTTCAAAAAATGGGTTTTTCTCGCGTTGTTCTATCACGTGAGCTCCCTATCAGTGAAATTGAATATATTTGTAAAAATTCTGATGTTGAAATAGAAGTATTTGTCCATGGTGCTTTATGCATTTCATATTCAGGTCAATGTTTGTTTTCAAGTATGGTTGGTGGCAGATCTGGAAATAGAGGTAAATGTGCTCAGCCCTGTAGACTTCCTTATGAATTAATTGAAAATAATACCATTATTGATAAAGGTTATCTTTTAAGCCCTCGTGATTTATGTGGATTAGACTATCTCCCTCAACTTATATCTTCTGGTATTACTTGTTTAAAAATTGAGGGAAGAATGAAAACACCTGAATATGTTTCAACAGTTACAAGAATATATAGAAAATATATAGACTTAATTGAGTCAGATAAAGATTTTGAAATATCTAATCAAGATAGAAATGATTTATTACAGGTTTTTAATCGTGGCGGTTTTTCAAGTGGTCATTTAGCTGAAACACCAAACAAAAACCTTATTTATAAAAACAAATCTAATAATATGGGAATTTTTCTTGGAACTATTTCTAATTTTAACTCAAATAAAGGATATATATCTTTTAAAACTACAAATAAAGTAAATATAGGTGATAAAATTAGTATTGAAAATAAGAAAAAAGAAACTTCGACTTATACAATTTCTGAATTAATGATTAATAATAAAAATGTTGTACAAGCTTCAGAAGGTGATAATATTAAAATAGGAAGAATGAAAGGTCAAATATCTATGGGAGATAAAATTTATAAAATCTCAGATAAGTCCCTTACTTCTACAGCTCTTAACTTTATAAATAAAGAGTCTAGGAAAATTTGTTTAGATTGTAAAGTAATAATAAAAAAAGAACTACCTATATCTATAGAAATATCAGACAATAATGGTATTTCTATCAATATAGTTTCAGACTCTTATCCTGTTGATGCAATTAATTCTCCAATTACTAAGGAACGAGTAATAGAGCAAATAAGTAAAACAAATAATACACCTTTCCAATTTAAAAATATAGAAGTTGATTTAGATAATGGATTATATCTTGAAAAAATAAGTGTTTTAAATGAACTTCGCCGAAAAGTATTATCTCAATATGAAGAAAGAAAAATAAATTCTTTTAAAAGATCAACTTGCAATATAGATAATATTTTTTCTTCTCAACAAGTATCTTCATTACATAATAATAAAAAAATATCTATTTTGCTAAACATTATTAATAATAATTTTGACTACACTTTATTAGACAATATTGATAGAATATATATTCCTTTTAAATATTTTGTTTTAAAAGATTATTCTTCAACATTAAAACAAATATCTAATTGTTTTAATACTTATATTTATTTGCCAACAATTACAAGAAATAATTATAAAAGTTTGATAGAAAAAAATATTTATCATATAACTAGTACATACAACATAAAAGGCTTTATTGTTTCTAATTTAGGCCATTTTGAGTTGTTGCAAAATTATAGAAATAATTATGAATTTATATGTAATTATACTTTTAATGTTTTTAATGATTTAACAGCTAATGAGTTACCAGCAGACATATTAACATTATCTCCAGAACTTAATAAATCTGATTTGCAAGAATTTAAAACTTTAAAAAACACAGAATTAATTGTTTATGGAAATACTCCACTAATGAATTCTAATTATTGTTTATTAGGAAAAACAAATAAATGTTATTCTTCTTGTAAACATTATTGCATTAATGAACCAAACAAAAAGTATTATTTAAAAGATAGACTTGGATTTTATTTTAGAATTATTCCTGATAATATTGATACTGTTACAACAATTTATAACAGTAAAATAACTTTTATTGAGCATAAAGATATTAACGTAAATTCTGTAAGAATTGATATTTTAGATGAAAGCATTAGTGATATTAATAATATTATCAATTGTGTAAAAAATGGTCAAAAAATTGAAGGAAAAACTTTCACAAATGGCAATCTTAGTAAAGAAATTTGATTTTTATAATATTTTATGCTATAATAGATATGTATTCTATACAATACAATATAGGAGGATTAAAAATGACTTACTACTATGGCACAGCAACACAAGGAAAGAAAACTGACGCGGTTCTCGCACTGAAAGATGACCTTTTGGTTGTCTTCTCCAAGGCTGGAAGTGTTCTCAAAGAGGTTGACTCTCGGCTGTTTGCTGACAGCTGGAGGTACAACAAGGCAGAGCCTGTATATGCCTTCTGCCTGTCGGGTCTTCCCCTTGCTACTTCGGTGTTTATCACTGAAGAAGCTTCTGAGAAAGTTTCCGAAATCGTGGAGAAAAATCGGAAGAGATATCCTTTCGTTTTCTGATCCAGCATCCTCAGAATCCACCGCACTCATTGTGCGGTGGATTTCTTTTTTAGTATTGTTTTTTATTGAAAAATGTAGTATAATATTTATGACTTCATTTGAAAGGATGGTTTTTATGGCATACACACTCTTACATGAGGAAATTGTTTTACCCGGCGAAGATATTGGCGCTCCTGATGTTGTAGTTTATTACAACAATGAAGTTCACCAATTTTTGGTACATTTTCCTGAAACCGGCAAAAAAAGTTTTGTTAAGACATCCACTCTTTACGGCAACTACAAATACTCTAGCGAACTTATTGTCAAAATCGTTCCAGAAGCAGCCAATCCTTCTAATGAGTTGGTCATATTACTTACCAACTCTGCTCGCAATGCCATTCATCTGTTTTGTTCAATGAACAGGAACCTTTATTAACCATCATAAGAGGGTGTCCTGAAATAGGAGCCCAAGAAACAAAAAATCCAGCTCGATAAGAGTTGGATTTTTTGATATAAAAAG
>CALXZB010000032.1 GCA_944393125.1 uncultured Clostridia bacterium
AATATCATATGTGGTACTGTATTTATTATTATATCAAATTCTCCTAAATTAGGTCCTAATGCATTTATGTTTGTCGCTTTATGTCCATATGCTTGAATCCAAGCTAAGTCTTCATCTTTTCTAGCTGCACATGTTACTTTTACAGCTAATCCTGCAAGTTTCCTTGCTAGTACTTTGCCTGTTCTACCAAATCCCAATATAAGAACTTCGCTTCCATGTAGAATTTTATTTGTATTTTCTATTGCTATTTGAATAGTTCCTTCTGCTGTTGCTATTGTGTTTAATACTGCAAGTTCTTCTCTTTTCATTATGTCTACAATTTCAATATATTCATCATTTGCTAAATCATAAACTTCAGGTGTTATTCCTCCTGCTATAAGAACTTTTGCATTTATTACATGCATCATTTCTCTTATACTTATTCCTTTATTTCCAAATGGCGAATTAATTGTAGTTCCATTACTTGAGAACGGAATTGGTCCTATTACGATTTCTGCATCTTGCACTGCATTTTTTATTGTATCACATATTATTATATTAGGTTTATCTTTTAACTCTTCAGCTTTTTCTAACCCACATATATATATTTCATTTTCATCTTTAGCTAGCATTTCTGCTAATTTTACTGTTCTTAAATCTCCACCAACAATCGCAAATTTCATATTTCCCTCCGCATTTTTATTTTATGTAATATTAGTATATTTAATTTACGATTTTTTATGAATTATTCTTCTCTTTCTTTTGGAAAATCTTTTTCAACTGTTTTGCTTATATTTTTCTTTTCAGTTTTTAAATCATTATATCCTATCTTTTTTGTTATTTCTACCATTTGCTCTAAATGTTCTTTTGCTTTTAGTTCTTTTGCTGTCAATTTGCTAGCTTTTTCTTCTTCTCCTTCTATTTCTAAGTTAAATGGTATTGATAATTTTGAAATTATAATTGCAAATGTTACATCTTTTTGAATTTTTTCTACTATTTTTTTAGGATTTTCTTGTATTGCAACATTCGCATATTTTATAGCTTGATCTTTGTCATTTTTTAATATATATATTTTTGCTAATTCTAAATATGCATCAGCACATAATTCTTCATCTTCAATTGTTTGCATAAAATATTGTTCAGCTTCTTCTAGTTCTTTATAAATCATTGCTATTTCAGCTAAACTATATTTAGTATTATAAACTAGTGAATTTAATTCTGCTGCTTTTTCATAATATCTTTTTGCATTTTGAAAATCATTTAGCATCGTATATACAATTCCTAAATTATAATTTAAGTCATAGTTTGTTGGTGCATATTTTATTGCTTCTAAATATATATTAACCGCTTCTTTATAATTTTCTTGTTCTATTAAAATATCGCCTAAAGCTACTGTTGCTTCTGTATAGTCCGGCTTTTTTTCTAATAGTTTTGTTAACATTTGTGCTGCTTCATCTTTTTTGTCTAAATCTGTTAATAAATTAGCAACTTTAAAGTAAGAATTATAATCATGTTTGTTTATTTCTATTGCTTGAACATATTCATCTACTGCTTTTCTTTGTCCACCTTCTTTTTCATATATTTGCGCTAATAGCTTATGTGCTATATAGCTTTCTGGACATCTAGTTACAAGTTTTACTAATCTATTTTTTGCAGATTTAGTATTTCCAAACACTAAATGCATTCTAGCTATAAAGATGTCTATCATTTCTGATACATTATTATTCGTTTTTTCTAAAACTATTATTATTATAGGAATTATTATTGATAATGTATATATTATTATTCTTGTTATAGTTCCTATGTCTTCATCTGTAAAATATATTTGTATAAAATCTATTCCTATTCCGTATAGCTTCTATTGCTAATATTGGTACATATTTGGTATCATTTTTCTTTATTAGTTGGAAAAACATATATACAAATAATGCAAATGCTACTATTATAAAAATCAGTTGTTCTACTAGCATATTTTACCTCTTTCTATTGGTTTTCTAAATCTTTTTGATGGTTTACAATTCCATAATCATATTCTATTATTTCTACTACTTTTTTTGAATCTGCACCTTCTTTTGAAATTTCTCTATTATATCTTTCTATTAATTTGGGTAAAGATTCTCCTGTTTCTTCCATAAGTTCTCCCCAAGTTGTTTCAGTATTTGGTATATAATCATCTGGTGTTATGTTATAATCTACAGTTACATCTGCTTCTTTTTGTGCTTCTTCTATATCTTGTACATTATGGGCTATATCGTGTTTAAATTCTGTTCCTTCTTGTTCAAATTGTTTTCTTATTTCAAGACTTTCTTGTTTTTCTAGTCCTTCTCCTTCACTTCTTACTTCTCTTGAAATTCTTTCTTGACATGGAAGTACATCTACTGTTTCTATATCAGGTTCTCCATATTGTCCAATTGTAACTGCTATTTCTTTATCATCTCTATTTGTTTTCATTAAGCCATGTGGAACTTTTCTTTCTACTCCTTCTCCATTTGGATCTATGCTTATAATTGATTCCCATGTTAATTTTGCTGGCTCTACATTTTTGTTTAATTGATATTGTCCATCTACTTTTGAAATTAATACATAACTATTAAGTTTATTTGAAAATGCTAAACCATTTTCTGTTCCTTTTTCAAATACCTCTGGCATTCTTTCTCCAACATGTGTATCTTTTATTTTTCTATATCCACTTATCTTCAAGTCTTCTCCTTGTTGTTGTAAATCTGCTTCTACTTGATTTATTTCATCATTTTGCTGGCTTTCTTGTTCATATTGTTTTATTGACTTTTTATCTGCTATTTCAGAAATTCCTTTTAGCCTTTTTCTTTTAGGATTATCATTTTCTTTAATTAATTCTTCTTGGCTTATTATAGCATCTCCTAAATAATCTTTTAAAGCTTCTGAAACATATACCTCTCCATTTTCATCAATAGCTATACTTTCTTCAATTATTTGTTCTCCATCTTCGTTTTCTTTTAACCAACGAAAATGGTAACTCATATCTCCTTGTTTGTTTCTCTCTGTTGTAATAAATACATTATTTAATGTAATTGGCCCTTTAGGTGTGTTTATAACAAATTCTGAATAATATTTTGTTGTTATTAGTTCTCTTTGATGTTTTTCGCTTATATTTCTTGATACTGCAGTTTCAACAACAGCTAATTTTTTTAGAATTTCTTTTTCCTCTGGAGTGAATGTGTATTGCACAGATTTATTTTCTTCCATATTCTTTTCTCCTTTATATTATTTCTCCTATTAAGTCATAATCTCTAACATCTATAATTTTTACTTTTACATATTTATTTATCATTGACTTAGTAGTTTCATTTTTTATGTATATAATTCCATCGATATCTGGCACATCTTGTTTTGTTCTTCCTATCAAGAATTTTTTATCAAATGATACATTTTCAATTAAAACTTGTATTTCTTGTCCTATTTTTCTTTGAAGATTTTGATTAGAAATCTTTTGTTGAATTTTCATAATTTTGTTATATCTTGATTTTTTTGTATTTGTATGTATTTGTCCTAATAATTTAGCAGCAGGTGTTCCTTCTTCTTTTGAATACATGAATACTCCTAGTTTATCAAATTTTGCTTTTTCTACAAATTTTTGTAATTCCTCAAAGTCTTGTATTGTTTCTCCTGGGAAACCTACTATTAAGCTTGTTCTTAATGTTACATTTGAAATTTCTGTTCTTAGTTTTTCTATTAATTTTTCTATTTGTTCTTTACTTGTTCTTCTATTCATTCTTTTTAACACTGTATTAGATATATGTTGAATTGGAATATCAAAATATTTACAAATTTTTTCATTATTTTTTACTGTTTGTATTAATTCTTCTGTTATTCCTTCTGGGTATGTATATAAAAATCTAATCCATTTTATTTCAGGAATTTGAGATATTTTTTGTAATAGCTCTGCTAGTTTTGATTCTCCATATATGTCTGCCCCATATTTTGTTGTGTCTTGTGCTATTATTATTAATTCTTTTATTCCTTTTTTTGCAAGTAGTTTTGCTTCTTCTATTATTTCTTCTTGTGGTCTACTTACAAATGGTCCTCTTATATATGGAATTGCACAATATGTGCATCTATTGCTACATCCTTCTCCTATTTTTAAATATGCATAATTTTCTCCTGTTGTTATAATTCTTTGTAGAAATTCTTTTTGTGTTGGCATTGGTAATGGTTTCATTTCTGTTATTTTTTTACTTGTATGTGTTGTGCTTATTTCTATTGCATCTTCTTTTATTAATTTATTTATTTTGCGCCATAAATTATCATATTCATCAATTTTTATAAATAAGTCTACTTCTGGAAGTTCTTCTATTAATTCTTCATAATATCGTTGTACTAAACAGCCTATTACTATTAAATATTTACATTTCTTTTTCTTGTATTCTGCCATTTCTAGTATTGTGTTTATTGCTTCTTCTTTTGCAGATGTAATAAATCCACATGTATTTATTACTATTATTTCTGCTTTTTCTGGATTATTTTCTATTTCATATTTATTTTTTTTGAATTGCCCTATAACTATTTCTGTGTCTATTAAATTTTTGCTACAACCTAATGATACAAATCCTACTTTCATTATTATTCCTTCCTAAGTTTAGAATAAACTTATATTTTTTATTTATGACTACATATATGTTTTCTTGTTAGTTCCATTAAGTTAAGTTTTGTAAATCCTTCTACTTGTGTTTTTGCTCTGTCTTGTTTTAAAGTTTCTTTTAGAAGTTTTTCAATTTTTTCTTTATTTTCTTCGCTTTTCATGTCTATATAGTCTATTATTATTATTCCACCTATATCTCTTAATCGTAGTTGTTTTGCTATTTCTATTGTTGCTTCATAATTTACTTTATATACTGTGTCTTCTAATGTGCTTTTTCCTGTGAATTTTCCTGAGTTTACATCTATTGCTACTAATGCTTCTGTTGAATCTATTGTTATAAATCCTCCACAGTTTAGCCATATTTTTCTTTGTTTTGCTTTTTCTATTTGTTTTTCTAGTTCATATTTTTCTAGTAGATTTTGTTTTATTTCTAGTTTTATATTGTTTTCTTGAAGTTCTTCTAATATGTTTTTTATTTCTTCATATTCTTTTTGGTCATTTACTTCTATTGTTGAAATTTTATTTTCTGGCATGTCTAATATTATTTTTTCTATTATACTTGGGCTTGTGTATAGTAGTTGTGGAGTATTAGTTGTTTGGTCAAATTTTGTTTTTATTTTTTGCCATTTTTTTATAAGTTGTTCTAAGTCTTTTATGATTTCTTTTTCTTGTTTTTTTTCTGATGCTGTTCTTATTATTGCTCCTGTATTTTCTGGTAGTTTTGATTTTATTATATTTAATAGTCTTTCTTTTTCTGTTTCATTAACTATTTTTTGTGATATTGTTACTATATTTGTGTTTGGCATTAATATTACATATTTTCCTGTTAATTTTATATGTGTTGATGTTCTTGCTCCTTTTTTGTCATTACTGTCTTTTTGAATTTGTACTAATAACTTTTGTCCTGGTTTTACAACCTCTTTTATTTTTACTTCTATTCTTTTTTCTATTTTTTCATCTACTTGTGGTATTACATCTTTTACATGTATAAAACTATTTTTTTCTGTTCCTATGTCTATAAATGCTGCTTGCATTCCTGGTACTATGTCTTTTACTATTCCTAAATATATGTTTCCTTCGTTTCTTGCTTTTATGCTTTCTTCATTTTCTTCATATATTTCTACCAATTTTCCATTTTCTATAACTGCTATTAGCTTATTATTTTCATTTTTGTTTACTATTATTTCTATCATGTCTTTGCCTTTCTAATTAAATTTGTTCATTGCTTTATCTATTCCATTTTTTAATATTTCTATTATTGCTTCTTTTGCTTTTTCTGTTCCTTCTTCTAGTTTAGGAATTTCTTCTTTTGGTATTGTTCCTATTACATAATTTATTTCATCTCCATTATGCTCTGGTCTTCCTATTCCTATTCTTATTCTTGGAAATTCTTCTGTTCCTAACATTTGTATAATGGATTTCATACCATTATGCCCTCCAGCACTTCCTTTTTTTCTTATTTTTATTGTTCCTGGTTCTATGTCCATATCATCATATATTACTAATATGTTTTCTTTTTCTATTTTGTAAAAGTCTACAAATGGTTTTACACAGTTTCCACTTAAGTTCATATATGTTTGTGGCTTTATTAGTATTACTTTTTGACCTTCTATTTCTCCTGTTTCATATAAGCCTTCATATTTTGTTTTGGTTATTTTTATATTATATTTTTGTGCTAGTTTGTTTATTGTATTAAATCCCATATTATGCCTTGTTTTACTATATTCTTCTTCTGGATTTCCTAATCCTATTATTAAATACATTTTGTCTCCTTACCTTACTTTTTATTGATTTTTTCACATTTTTTTGCATTTTTATACCTTTATATTTTACATTGTTTTTGCATATTTTTCAAGTATTTTGATTAATTTACACGAAAAAAAGCTGAGGCGAATATTCTCCACCTCAACTATTAATATAGAGTTAAAAATTTCACACAATTTTTGCTATTGTCCACCGAACGCACCCTGCGTGGGAAAGACTAAGGCCTTTCACACGCATCTTCTGGGTTCGGGTTTTACTTTTTTTAATTTCGCACACCTTAATATATATCCCATACATTATAGGTTTGGTCTCCTCCATATTGTGTTGTCCATCCTCCTGTTACTGTCTTAGTTCCTGCTTTTGTTGGTTCAAATTTTGCATCTGTTGTTAGAGTTATTAGAACACGAACACCATATGTACCAATGCTACTGGAGCTCACTCTTCGAATCTGTGGAAACACGCCTTTGAGAGAGTTGGAAGAACTGGAAGATGCAAGCCAGTAAAATGTGTAGTTATCTATTATGTTTTGGTATTTAAAGCATGACTCTCTTGTGTATATCCTTTGGAATATTATCTGTGTCTCTGTGTTTGCACTAGATGTGGTTATATATTTTGCATACCATTTATCTAACATTTCCTTTGTTAGAACTCCTGCACTTTTTCCATATTGGCTTCCATTTATATACATATCCCAATTTCTTTTTTGATAATTTCCTGCTTTAGTTGTCCCATTGTTCCATTTACTATTTATATTTCCTGTCAATATGTATTCACTTATATACCCACAATTTACATTATTATAATCTGAAAAACCTCCTATCTCAGTATAATGATAATAGTTCTCTGGATTTCCTGCTGATATTAATGTTACTGTATCTCCCTCTACGTCAAATATTCTCCAACCTGTTATTGCTTCTCCTGATTTTGCATCTTTCACAAAATTATAATCTTCTTGTCTATATTGTATTACATTTTCATTCCTACTACTTCCTACTGTAAATCCTCCAAATTGGAATCTTTCAGTTGGCAATTCTGATTTTCCATTTGCTGTTACTAAATTTCCTTTCTCACCTGTTTGTATTGAGTTTATTTCTTCTTCTGTCCAGGTTCCTGCATCATAATTTACAAAATCTCCTATATGTAATCCGTCTGGATTTGTTCCTTCTGGGTCAAATAATTCACTTGGACTTAATGGTTTATTTATATCTGTTAAATACCCTGGTTGTCCTTCTTTGTCTATTCTTGCGTATGTTTTGTCTGTATAACTATACTCAAATGCTGTTCCGTTTTGACCTACTAGTTTAGAATTATTATTAAACATACTAGTTGAACTTGTTACTGCTGATGTTGTCCAACCTGTTCCTGTTGTTTCATCATATTCACTTACATATATTGTTATTAATCCGCTACATGAAGAGAACATATTACTCATATTTGTTACTTGGCTTGTATCAAATTTACTTAAATCTAATTCTGTTAATCCGCTACATGAATTGAACATATTACTCATATTTGTTACTTGGCTTGTATCAAATTTACTTAAATCTAATTCTGTTAATCCGCTACATGAAGAGAACATAGCACTCATGTCTGTTACTTGGTTTGTATCAAATCCACTTACATCTAAACTTGTTAATCCGCTACATGAAGAGAACATATTACTCATATCTGTTACTTTACTTGTATCAAAGCTACTTATATCTAATTCTGTTAATCCGCTACATCCTCTAAACATATAAGACATTTCTATTACTTGGGTTGTGTCAAATTCACTTACGTCTAAGTTTGTTAATTTGCTAGAAAAATTGAACATAAATCCCATATTAGTAGCTTTTCCTGTATCAAATCCACTTAAATCTAATTCTGTTAATCCACTACATCTTTGAAACATAGCTCCTATATCTGTAACTTGGCTTGTATCAAATCCACTTACATCTAAGCTTGTCAATCCGCTACAATTAGAAAACATACTATACATATTTGTTACTTGACTTGTATCAAATTTACTTACATCTAACTCTGTTAATTTACTACAATTGGCAAACATAGAAAACATACCTGTCACACCAAATGTTGAAAAATTGTTAAATGTTATTTCTGTTACATTTGATAAAGAATCGAACAAATTTTGTCCATTTCTGTTTGGTGCAATTGGATCTTCACTTAAAAATGTTAATTCATATAGACCATTGTTGTCTGCATCTGTATAATATCCCATTATACTTCCGTTTTGATACTCTGATGCATCAAAACTTGATATTGCTTCCATTGTTGTTCCTTTTTCAAATTTGATGCTTTCTATTTTGTCTTTGGTTACTGTACTTCCTAAATAATTAGTTGTTGAAGTTCCATATTCTGCTAATACTAATCTATTTACTTTATTTGTTATATCTGTTAAATACCCTGGTTCTCCTGGCTTGTCTATTCTTGCATATTCTGCATCTATATGTGATGAGCTGTATGCTGTTCCGTTTTGACCTACTAGTTTAGTACATCCACTAAACATGTTATCCGAACTTGTTACTGCTGATGTTGTCCAGCCTGTTCCTGCTACCTCATCATATTCGCTTACATATATTGTTGTTAATTTACTACATACTTGGAACATATAAGCCATATCTGTTACTTTGCTTGTATCAAATCCACTTACATCTAATTCTGTTAATCCTGTACAATTATAGAACATATATCTCATATTTGTTACTTGGCTTGTATCAAAGCTACTTACATCTAATTCTGTTAATCCGCTACATCCATTAAACATGCCATTCATATTTGTTACTTGGCTTGTATCAAAGATACTTACATCTAAACTTGTTAATCCTCTACAATAAGAGAACATATAACTCATATTTGCTACTTGACTTGTATTAAAGCTACTTAAGTCTAATTCCGTTAGTCCGCTAGAAGAAAAGAACATATAACTCATATCTGTTACTTGGCTGGTATCAAATTTACTTACATCCAAACTTGTTAATCCGCTACAATTAGAAAACATATAATACATACTTGTTACTTGGCTGGTATCAAATTTACTTACGTCTAATTCCGTTAATCCGCTACATCCAGTAAACATGCCATTCATATTTGTTACTTTACTTGTATCAAATCCGCTCACATCTAATTCTGTTAATCCTCTGCAGGTATAAAACATATTCCTCATATCTGTTACTTGACTTGTATCAAATCCTCTTACATCTAATTCTGTTAATCCACTACATCCACTAAACATAGACCCCATATTTGTTACTTGGCTTGTGTTCCATTTGCTCACATCTAATTCTATTAATCCGTTACAATTACCAAACATATTTCTCAAGCTTTTTACTTTATTAGTATTAAATCTAGCCACATCTAGACTTTTTAATTTACTACAGCTTGAGAACATAGAATCCATGTCTATTACTTGACTTGTATCAAATCCACTTACATCTAGTTTTGTTAATTTGTTACAATAAGTAAACATATTGCTCATAGTTTTTACCTGGCTTGTATTCCATACACTCAAATCTAAGCTTATTAATTCACTACAGTACCTAAACATATAATACATACTTGTCACACCATATGTTGAAAAATTATTAAATGTTATTTCTTTTACATTTGTTAAGTATTGAAACAAATATTGTCCGTTTTTATTTGGTGCAATTGGATCTTCGCTTAAAAATGTTAGTTCGTAAGATCCATTACCATCTGTATCTGTATAATATCCCATTATACTTCCATTTTGATACTCTGATGCATCAAAACTTGATATTGCTTCCATTGTTGTTCCTTTTTCAAATTTGATACTTTCTATTTTGTCTTTTGTTACTGTACTTCCTAAATAATTA
Organism: uncultured Clostridia bacterium; assembly: GCA_944393125.1. Taxonomy (GTDB): domain Bacteria; phylum Bacillota; class Clostridia; order TANB77; family CAG-508; genus CAG-269. Next base: position 10,195 of record CALXZB010000032.1, read on the forward strand.
GTTGTTGAACCTCCTGATGATGCTAGTACTAACCTATTTACTTTGTTTTTTATATCTGTTAAATACCCTGGTTCTCCTTCTTTGTCTATTCTTGCATATTCTGCATCTATATGTGATGAGCTGTATGCTGTTCCATTTTGACCTACTAATTTTGTACTTCCAGTAAACATATCGCTTGAATCTGTTACTGTTGATGTTGTCCAGCCTGTTCCAGCTGCTGCATCATATTCACTTACATATATTGTTGTTAACTTGATACAATTATAGAACATATAACTCATATTTGTTACTTGACTTGTGCTAAAATTACTTAAGTCTAATTCTGTTAATCCTATACAATTAAAAAACATAGATCCCATATTTGTTACTTGACTTGTATCAAATCCACTTACAGCTAATCCTGTTAATCCGCTACAATTAGCGAACATACTACTCATATCTGTTACTTGGCTTGTATCAAAATTACTTACATCTAATTCTGTTAATCTGCTACATGAATCGAACATATAAACCATACTTGTTACTTTGCTTGTATCAAAGTTACTTACATCTAATTGTGTTAATTCACTACAAGTATAGAACATCTTACTCATATTGGTTACTTGACTTGTATTCCAATTACTTACATCTAATTCTGTTAGGTCGCCACAATAAGCGAACATATAATACATATTAGTTACTTGACTTGTATCAAAGCAACTTACATCTAACTCTATTAATTTCCTACTTTGAGAAAACATATTACTCATATCTGTCACTTGACTTGTATTAAAATTGCTTACATCTATTTCTGTTAATCCTTCACAATTATAGAACATATTACTCATATTTGTTACTTGGCTTGTATCAAATCCACTTACATCTAATTCTGTTAATCCGCTACAATAAGCGAACATACTGCTCATATCCGTTACTTGGCTTGTATCAAAATCACTTACATCTAATTCTGTTAATCCGCTACAATACCAGAACATACTGCTCATATCTGTCACTTGGTTTGTATCAAAGCTACTTACATCTAAACTTGTTAATCCTCTACAATAATAGAACATTTGATACATAGTTGTCACACCATATGTTGTAAAATTATTAAATGTTATTTCTTTTACATTTGATAAATATTGGAATAAATATTGTCCATTTACATTTGGTGCTATTGGTTCTGCGCTTAAAAATGTTAATTCATACATTCCGTTTCCATCTGTATCTGTGTA
>CALXZB010000033.1 GCA_944393125.1 uncultured Clostridia bacterium
AAGTTTTGTATTTTTAATGCAATTTTCAAATTAGTTTCCGCTTCTGTTGTTCCAGTACTACTTTCTGCACCTTCATCTGTTTACGGTTTTTATTGGGTTTTTAAAATTTAAAACTAATCTCAACCTCTTTATCTTCAGAAACTGTAATTCTATCTACTAATTTTTTAATAAAATCATTATCAATTTCTTTTAGTTCTTTAAAGTCTTGTATTAATTTTTGAATTTCTTCTATGTCTAATCTTTGACTTTGTATCTTTTCTATTTCTTCTATTTGTTTTTTTAACTTATTTTCTTTTGTGTTAAGTTCTTCATATTGTTTTTTAAAAGTTTCTATATTCATATTACTTTTAACTCTTTTATCATATAACTTGCTTATTTCTCTTTCTACTTTTCTTTTTCTTGCTTTTATCTTTTCAATATTAATAATTTCTTTATTTCTTCTATCGTAGTATTGTACAGCTTTTTCTCCTAGTTTATTCGTATCAAGTTTTGATAAAACCTTTTTTAACTCTTTTATTACAATTTCGTTTAATACACTCTCCTTTATACATTGTCCCTTATTGCAAATATTAGGAAAACAATAAATCATACGACACTTATAGTACCAAGTTTCTTTTCCATTTTCAATTTTTTTATTATGTACTTTAGTTCTTTTTATACTTTTATACTGCATTCTTGCTCCACAATGTTTGCAATACACTAACCCTTTTAACAAATAATTATAGTCATTTTTTGCTACACTTTTTCTACTTTCTAGCAACTCTTGTACTTTTTCAAAATCTTCTTCACTAATTAATGCATTGTGAGTATTGTATGCAAACTTCCATTTTTCTTTAGGTGTTTTATATGTTCTCTTTGTTTTATAATTTGTATAATACTTATTTATTATCATTTTACCCGTATAGATTGGGTCTTTTAAAATTCTACCTATACTGTCCGCTCTCCACTCATTTATTATTACTTTTCTCCCTTTATATTTTTTTGCTGTGTCTATCCCTTGAGATGTCAAATACCTTGCAATTTGACCTTGAGTTTTTCCATTTAAATACATACTAAATATCATTTTTACAATATAGCTCACTTTTTCGTCTTCAACTATTTTATTTTTATCTTCTTCATCTTTTTTATAGCCATAAGACACATAATTTTCTACAAATTTTCCCTCTTTTTTCATATTTTTTTTAATTGATTTTACTTTTTTTGAAATATCTTCACAATGCTTATTATTTGCTATTGCCAAAAAAGGCATAATATCGCTTGTAGAGTATATATTACCTGTGTCAATATTATCTACTATTGATACAAACCTTATATTTTTGTCTGGAAAAAAGTTTTCTGTTAGCCAACCTGCCATCAAGTAATCACGAGTTAATCGACTATAATCTTTTACAATAACCATATTTATATTTTTATTTTCTATATCTTTCAACAATAATTGAAAAGCAGGTCTATTCTGCAACAGACCTGATATGCCATTATCTATGTATTCCTTTACAATTTCAAAACCATTTTTCTTTGCATATTGTTCAATTATGTATCTTTGATTTTCTATACTATTGCTCTTTTCTGTATCTTCGTGAGATAATCTTAAATAGATTCCTGCATTATATTCCATTATTTACACCATATTGAAGATATTATATTTAAAATAAATATTCACATTTTTTTCAATATCTACTTCTATTTTTTCTATAATTGAAGATATATTATTTATGTTCCAACTTTCAATATTCAAAAAGTCATTTATTATACTTTTTATATATTCTGTTGTTATTGTAGTCTTACTATTTAATTCTTGCTCATATTTTATAATATCTTTTTTTATCCTTTCTTTATTTTCTACATTTTCTAAATACATTCTTTCAAAATCATCTTTTCTTATGATACCGCTTCTATAATCATCATATATATAATTTATCTTTGTTTCGACTTCTTTTATTTGCTGTTTCAAATTAGTCATCATCATTTCAGCATAGCTGTTTTTAGAAACATTTTCAAACTCTTTTTTTACTATTTGCTCTAATTTATTACTTTCTAATAATTTAATACATTTATCTTTTATTGTATTTAATACTATTTCATTTAAAACACTTTCCCTAATTCCTTTATAACCCATAACGCAATTTTTTCGGTGTCCCTCTAAACATTCAATAGATTTTCTTATAATATTATCTGTTCCTTTTTCATAATCTACTGACAAAATCATTTTACTTCCACATTCTTTACAAAATGTAATTCCGTTTAATAACCACTCGTGCTTACAATGTCTTGTTCTTGTAGTTCTTTTATGGATTTCTTGTACTTTATCAAATAACTCTTTACAAACTATTGGCTCGTGGCAATTTTCAACCTTTTTCCATAATTCTTTGGGCATTTGCTGAACCTTTTTTGATTTATAACTTAGTTTAACTTTTTTTCCATAAACTAAATGCCCAATGTAAACTTCATTTTCTAACATACGAGAAATAGTTGTTGTAGACCAAGCATAATCTCCATTTTTTGCTCCTCCGTAGTCAAAATAATCTGGACAATGTATTTTACTTTTTTCGAGATAATCTCTAATATCTTTTATCTTACTTCCTGTCGCATACATATTGAAAATCTTTTTTACTACTTCTGCTTTTTCTCTATCAACAACAAACTTTCCTTTTTCTGTTATACTTTTTTTATATCCGTAGGGAGCTTTTGCTCCTCCTGCTAGTCCTCTTTCTCTTCTCGCTTTTATCCCTGCTCTTGATTTTTTACTAATATCTTTAGAGTATAAATCATTTAAAACAGCTTTGAATGGGACAATATCATTATTAGAATTATTTGTTCCTGTATCTATATTATCTAATATACTTTTATATCTAATATGATTATTTACAAAATAGTCATCTAAATAATACCCTACTTTTACATAGTCTCTACCTAGCCTCGACAAATCTTTAGTTATTATCATATTAACATTGCCATTTTCCACTTGCTTTATCATTTCTTTAAATCCAGGTCTTTCAAAGTTCAAACCTGAGTATCCATCATCTTCGAAGAAACCAACAAAGTTGTATTCTTCTCTCATATTTTCTACTACATTTTTTATTAATTCTTTTTGATTTACTATACTATCGCTTACTTCTTTGTCCCCATCTTCTTTAGAAAGTCTGACATATCCTGCTATGTTGTTTTTAGCTCCCAACACCTTTTTCACCTCCTCGCTTGGCTTGTCATTTTATATACTTATTTTTTTAATTACAAGTAGCTCTAACCATTTAAAATTTTTCTTTTGTTTCCTCTAATTTTTTCTCGCAGTAATCTTGAAAAACATTATAAATAATTTCTTCATTTTGCTCTTTATTACAAAAAACTGTTACTTTATATTCATTCCCATTAATTTTGTATGTACTTTTTTCTTCCAGCATATATACTCCCCCTTGTTTTGCTTTTACTCAAATATATTCCACACTTATTTTTTTATTCTTTATTAAATTTGATTCCACTGCATTTTTTTAAAATCAACAAACATTGAAACAGCAGTATCAGGTAAATAATAATCTTTATTTTTATTTATAAATATATTAAAATAATCTTTATCAGCTGTATACCAGTGCTCTCTTGTGTTATAAATGCTTATAATTGTATCTGAATATTTTTCTATATTCTTATTCATGCTATTAATATTTATTGAAAATCTATTCTCAATTCCTTTTTTGCTATTCATATTATTAATAGAAGATGTAACCACAATCGCAATTTCTTTATTACTATTCAAAAAATTTTTACTTTCTTTTTTTAATTCATCCATATAATTTGCTAAAATAACATTATTATTTTGTATTTGTACCCAATTTTTTTCGAATGGCATATTTTCTATCCCATCTATAATCAAAAGTTCTATTCCCTTTCCTGTTTCCATTTTTAGTAATCTATCCATTTCAAATAGAGTTGCTCTAAAAGATGATATACTATTAAATTTAATATCTTCATTTATAATCACCTTTAAATACTTTTGCCAATTTTCTTTAAAATCTTTATATGCATTCCAAAACTTTTCTTCTTCTAAAATTTTATGATTTTTTATATCTAACAAATTAATTTTTTCACTTTCAACAGGAAACATTTTTTGAAAATGCTTGAGTACAAATTGACTTATTATATCTGTGTTATTAGCATTTATAGAAATATAACAAACATTTTTCTTTAATTTTATTGTTTCATATACTCCATTTGTTGCCCACAGCGTATTAAATGTTATATCATTTCCTATAATTGCTGTAACAATTCCTTGTCTATAGCCTTTTGTATATTGATCTATATAATTAATTCCTGTTTTATAATTTATTTTATTAGCATGTTTTTCATATATTTCTTGAAAATTATTTATACTTTCGCTTTTATTTATAATTCTTTGCTCATTCAAAGTGCTATTTATTATGTTTGCAATATCTTCTTGTATAAAACCTCCTGTTTGTACTCGAATTGCAATTTGTTGAGCAGCCATTTCTTTTTTTCTTTCGATAATAAAAAGATTTATAAGTTGTAAGATTTCACTTTCAAAATATTCGCTCTCTTTATTTTCTTCATTTTTATATTTTATTAATAAACCATCTTCTTCTAAATGTAATTCTTCAAAAATTTCTTTAAAATAATTGTCTTTTAATTTTAGAACCTTTTCTGAAATTTTATTACAATTCAATTTTTCTGCTAATTCTATATATTCTCTTAACAGTTTTCTTTCATCTTCTGTTAAAAACTGAAAGTTAAATAATTCTTTCATATAATTTATATCAAGCTCCACTTTAGTTGCTCCATATAATATTTTTCTAAAAATTAAACCTGTATCTAATTCTTTCTTTACTGTTTCCTTTCGTTCTACTCCTTTTATAATATTATTTTCTTGTTTTTTTATTAAATTTGACATTTTTTACTCCTTCCGTTGCTATTAAATAGAGATTTTTTTTATTTATTGGAATAATTGATATTAGCTAGTTTTATCAACATAAAAAAATCACTTTTGCTATTTTTATTCTATTTCTAACATTTTTAATATCTTGTTACTTAAAATATATCTTGAATTTTACTGTTTCAAAATTCTTTACATTTATCTCTTTTTCAAAATACTTTTTTTCTATGTTTAATGATTTATTATCAAAATTTATATACACTTCATAATCTAAAATTTTATAATTATTCTTATAAATATCTAAAACACGAATAATATTTTTAAAAAATCTTCTTAAAATAGTTGTTTTATTTGAAATATTTTCTTCCATCTTTTCTAAATATGTAACTCCTGTTGATTTTCCCTCATTATCGAAATAAGGAATTGCTTTCATAAAACTTTTCAATTTTAGCATAAAATAATGTTGTTTCTTTCTCCTATTAATAAAAATTAAATTAGATAAATATACCCCAATTTTAAACTCAACTATCTTTTTCATCGCCAAGAAAAAAAATTCTGTTGGGAGAATATCATTACTGAATCTTCTTGAAAGTTTTACAATTCGTTCTAGTGCACCTAAAGAATAATCGTAAACAATATCATTATCTACATTTTCCTCATTAGTAATAATTATTAATGGCAATGTACTTATCAAATTTCCTAGTCCACTTTTTATTTTAAAATCTTCACTTGTTACAATACTAATTTGTTTTTCTGATAAACTTTTAATTGTATTCATATAGATTACTTTTTCTTTATTATCTAACAGCTCATTATTTTTCAATGTTTTTCCCCTATATGCCCTATGTATTTGCGATAAAGATATTTTCAATTCTTCATTTTCGGCTAATGATACTAATAAAATATAAAATATTATTGTTTCTGTTGCAGAAAATGATAATCTTTTTTCTATTTCCTGCCTATCTTTTTCTTCTAATTCATCTATACTTGATATGTTTTTATATTTTTCTAACTTATCTTTTGGTATCCCTGCTCTTAACTGTATCTTATATCTTTTAGTTGATATCTCCCTATAAAAATATGGATAACCTAATTCTTTTGTAAATTTTATATGATTAACTCCTATATTCATTAAACTGTTTATGATTTCATCATGAACTATTGTAATCATTTTTTTCTTTCTCATAATTCTCCCTCCCTGTACACATAATTTAAAATTTATTGTAATTTTTTTCAATAAACTTATTGTATTAATGCTGTCTTAAAATCAAATATAATTTGCTATTTATTTGAGTTTGAAAATATTGTATTTTTATGATACAATATCTTAAAATCATTATAAGAAGGTGTAACTATGTTAGGATTTGAACTAAATATATTAAATACTGATAAATTAAATAACAATACAATAGTCATAAAAAATTATGCTATTTTTAACAACATATCAACTGAAATAGGTGGGGCTTTAAATTTTGATGGAAAATTTAATTGTGAAAATAATATAAAGTTATATCCATATTATTGTTTTAACAGGCAACAGCTTTTAAAAAAAGCAATATGGATTGGAAATAAATTGTATGAAATACTAGACCAACATAATGATAATATAGAAACAATATTATACAGAAACATTTTGAATATTTTAGGCTCTAATGAAATATACAGCACTATAAAATATTCTCTAAAAGAATATGGTTATCCTTATAAAATAGACACTTTAAAATTTGAAAATTATTATAAAAATATTAAAAAATTCGAGGATACAGACATAACCTTATCTTTTAATGTAATGGACTTTGTACAAGATATTATAGAAATATATATTATATTTGAAAGTTTAAATAAGATTAGGACTCTTGATTTCTTATTAAATAGCAATAATTCTTCTAATATTGGCTATGATTTAAAAAGTTTAAATCATACTTTTAAATTGGTTAATCAGTATCAAAAAATAATCAATATTATGAAAAATCAAATACCTAAAGAAAACTACTTAGCTGATAAAAAGCAAATTAAAGAAATTATATATATAAATTCAAAAATCAACTTTGACATTGATTTATTAGATACACAAACTGATATTACAGAAAAAAATATATTAGAAAAGTTGCATATATTTGAAAAGGTTATATTTTCATTCTTAAATTATAAAATACAAAATGATAAAAACTGTAATGTATCATATAATGAACTTATACTTTTAGAAAAAAAAGAGCATTTAAAATATTTCACAACCAATATATATAATTCTATTATTGGCTTTTGTTATAATGAATTAAAATACATATTAATCAATATGAAACCTTGTAAAAACCCAAAATGCAGTAAATTACTTCCTATTAATGATAAGAAAATTTATTGTTCAGATAAATGCCAAAAAGAAGGTAGAAAAATTAGAAATGCACTATATTATGCAAAAAATAAAAAGCAAGAGTAAATAATTTTAGGCTCTTGCTTTATTTTCTTTATAATCTTTTAAAAATTCATAAAATTTAGTACTTTTTAAACCTAATAATTCCATAGCTCTTTTAGAACTTAACTCCCTTTTAGACCATTCGTGCATAACTTCTTCGTAATTCAAAGGAACCTCAATTTTCTTTCTTCCTTTATAAACACCTCTTTTTTTAGCAAGAGCTATGCCGTTCTTTTTGTCGCTCCAATATCATAGCTCTTTCAAATTCGTAAATAGCTCCTAACATTGTAAGCATTAGCTTTCCTTGAGGGGTAGCTGTATCTAAATTTTCTTTAACACTAACTAATTTTACTCCTTTATCATTTAATGTTTCTACTATGTCTAATAAATCTTTCACATTTCTTGCTAATCTTGAGAAATCTACAATATATACAGTATCTCCGTTCTCTAACATATTCTAACATAGCCTTTAATTCAGGTCTATTTGTATCTTTGGCAGATACTTTTTCTTCAAAACTTTTATCAATATCATATTTGCTTAAAATTTCTGTCTGTCTTGCTATATTTTGTTCTATTGTAGAACACCTTTTGTATGCAATATTTTTTCCATTCATATCTATAACTCCTCCTTAATTATGTTTTACAGTAAATTACGTTTTAACTCAAGACTTGTGCAAAAATATATACGAAAAAATAAATATCAAGTCTAAATGAAAACTTTATTATATATAAAATTTTTACATATAGGGCATACCTCAAAAAAATAAAAGAATAGTAACACAGTCGACATAAAATGCAAAAATGGTATAATATTCTTTGCATATATTAGAAAGGAGTTATAAAAATGAATGTAAAAACAAAAACAAAGAAAAAAACAAGGGGAAATTATTTTAGTGTTACAGAGCTAAAAGAAAGAGGATGGACAGATACAATGATAAAGAAATTATTAAAAAGGCTTAGACCAAAATTAATTGAAAATCCTTATTATGCTTGTGCAGCACCGATGAAACTTTATACAAAAAAGAGTGTATTAAAAAAAGAAGATACAGAAGAATTTAAAATTTTATTGGAAAAAAGTAAAGTAAGAAAAGCAATTAGTCAAAAATCAGTTAAAACAAAAATCAAAAAAACATTAGAAGAAATGGAAACATTTTCGCTTGAAGTTGAAAAGATTCCATTAGATGAATTAAGAAGAATTACTTTAGAACATAAACAAGCTAGATATGACTATATTGCTCAAAAAAGAGGGTATTATGAACCAAATTATGCATGGGGTGCAGATGAAGAAACAATAGAGAGATGGGAATTAAATTTTATCAGACATAACTTAACAAATTATGATTATGAGTTATCTAAATTAGAAAATAAAGTTGGAAAAGACATTGCATATCAAAAATATCACAATATGTTATTAGACAAAATTGAAGAAGTATATCCCGAATTAAAAGATGCAATAGGAAGACATGGAAAATATATTATAGAAGATGAAAGCGAATAGTTTAATTTTATAAACTATTCGCTTTTTGTAGCATATGCTAGCTACATTACATATATTAGTTTCTTGATTATGCTTTAAACATAATCTTCACACCCAAAAGAAAATAACTGAGTTATTATTTATTATATATTTTCTGGCGATGTGCTCAAAAGACTGAACAACCTCGTAACTGTATATTAGTATAGCACATAAAATTATTGTTGTCAACATAATGACTAGAAATTTTTAATATTTGTGCTTAATTTATGATACTTTTGAATATATAGAGATAAATAAGAATAAAAAGTATTTGTGTCTAAATCATTTTATAAATAATGCCACTCTAAATCCAGTATCTCCAGCATTATGTAATCCGTTATAAGAACGATAACAAACAGGAGCACTACTTCCATTAAGCATATAGTTGCCACCTCTAACGACTTTTGTATTTATAAGTGTTTCTTGTGTCCACTCATTTAAATTTCCTGCTAAATCAAAAATATTATTGCTTACAGCATTAATGTTTTCACCTGTATTATTAGGTGTTGATGTATATGAGCCACTATTATATGTTAAATCAATTTTTCTGTATGTTCCCCAAGAGCTACTATCTTCTACAATTTCATTATAACTTTTAGAATTACTATCAATAAGCCATTGAAGAATTCTATCCCATTCGGTTCCATAAGGTAAATGGCTATATACAGAAGAGCTATTTTTATACATATTTTTACTATATTTTTTTGCAACTTCATAATCTATACCATTCCATAATGTTCCAGTTTTATAACTTCTAACATTGTTTCCTTGTTGAAAATTAGGAACTAACGTAGATGTATATATGGATTTTTTGCATTGTACTGTTACATTCACTAAACTAGTTTGTTCTTGTGAAGTTCCATTTAGCTTACAACTTGCTTCATATCTTCCAATATAAAATCCTTGATATTTTATTATACTTTCTTTTAAAGCTTTAAATTCTTCTGAACTCTCGTCATCATAAAAGCTAGAAAAACCTTTATATGAGCTTCCATTAAGTTCTGTCTGTCTTCCCCAATCTTTTCGTATAAATTGTTCGAGAGTACAAGGCACCCAAACAAATTGATTTCCTAATAAATCTGTACTTGTTCCGGCATTCAAATCATTCTTATTGTCACTAATAACTACTCCTGTATCTATAGTTCCACCAGTATAATAAAATCCATTGGGAATTGGAATATCAACATTATCTATATTTTTATAATCTACAGTAGAGATATTATTAGATGTGCTATTACTTATAGAATTACTAGATAATATATTTTGTTTTACAGGTTGTTTGTATTTACTAGACACATAAACACAAATACTTGCAAAAAATATTATTATAAGAATAATAAGTACAAGGATTACATTTTTTTTTAATGTTATAGAAAGTCTATTTTTTAATGTATCTAATTTAGCCCCACAATTACTACAAAATTTCTCATTTCTTTCTGCTTTCTTTCCACACTTTGAACATTTCATTTTAATATTTCCCCTTTCAAATTCTATTTTTCTAGCATTGTATAAACAGCACTAATTGTCTTATCTGCATGTTGTTTATAAGTTTTTCCATCTGCCATTGGCATATATCCATAATAAAAAGTAGATCCATATAATGATTTTAAAATTGAATTTGTAGTTTTACATTCTACAATATATATACCATCATTCACTTCGATAGCCTTAACTTCAAGCTCATTTTCTTTACAGAAATCCCCTAAATAATTTTTGGCATGCCATTCTGCATCATATCCATTTTTTTGTAAATCATTAGGAAATAGATATGGTTGAAAATAAAATTTCCAAGAACAAAATATAATTGCTATTGTTATTGCTATAGTAACTATTTTGGTAAATGTACTAGGTTGATTCACAACTGGTTGTTGAATATTATTCTGACAAGAATTATTTTGAATAGCTGTATTTAATGTTTCTGAATTTACTTTATATCCACAGTTTGAACAGAATTTTTGATTATCTGTTATTTCATTTCCACAATTTTGACATTTCATAAATTTTCCCCTTTAATTATTTTCTAACATATTATAAAATTCTTCTTCTGTCATACCTGTAATGTCTTCTAGACTTGGAATAGTAGAAGTATTATTAGTGTTTAAATCTTCTTCTTTAGGTGGAGTTATTGTATCTTTTTTGGTATTAT
>CALXZB010000034.1 GCA_944393125.1 uncultured Clostridia bacterium
ATATATGCCTTATTATTATATATTAAACAAACTTCTAAAGTAGTACCCATTCCTTCAAGTTCTTTATCTTCTTTTGACTTTTCATATACAATCATATTTGCATATTCCATACTACTTGCTACTAATTGGATTAGACTTGCTTTGTCTTTTGCAGTTTCTTTAAAATTGTTTTCTATATAACTTTTTGTACATTTTACTGCTAGGTTACTCGCTATTTCTCCTCCTTTATAGCCACCCATTCCATCTGCTAATATATATAGTTTGACTTCACTTGATGAATCAGATATATAATATGCATCTTGATTCATTTCTCTAGCTTTTCCTATATCTGATTTGCCATAAGCTATTATCATTGTTTCACCTCGTATCTTTCTTTTTTACTTTATATCATACTTCATTTTATTTGTCAATTTGAATTAAATAAATTGCATTAATTTTGTTTTAAGTTTTTTCTTCTTAGCTGTCCACATGCAGCATCTATATCTGAACCTAGTTCTCTTCTAATTGTTGCAACAATTCCATGGTCATTTAAATAGTCTCTAAACTTCATAATATTTTCATTTGAACTCTTAACAAAACTTCCATTTTCTATTTTGTTTATTGGAATTAAATTAACATGACAAATCATTCCTTTTAACAACTTTACTAATCTTTTTGCATCTTCTAAATTATCATTATTATCTTTTGCTAAAGCATATTCAAATGAAATTCTTCTATTTGTTTTTTCAATATAGTCTTTACATGCTTGTAATAATTCTTCAATATTATATCTATCATTTACAGGCATCATACTACTTCTTTTCTCATCTGTTGTTGCATGTAGAGAAACTGATAAAGTACATTGTATATTTTCTTCTGCTAGTTTGTAAATTTTAGGAACTAAGCCACTAGTTGATACACTTATGTGACGAGCACCTATATTTATTCCTTTTTGATTGTTTATAATTCTAATTGCATTTATTACATTATCATAATTATCTAATGGTTCTCCTATTCCCATAAATACAACATTTGAAATCCTAATATTATTATCTCTTTCAACAGCTAAAATTTGTTCTACTATTTCTCCTGATGTTAAATTTCTTATAAATTTAATTCCTGTTGAAGCACAAAATTTACATCCCATTTTACAACCTATTTGTGATGATACACATATACTATATCCATGATGGTAACACATTAGTACTGTTTCTATTGCATTTCCATCTAACACATCAAATAAATATTTTTTTGTTCCATCTGATGATTCTTGTTTTTTTAATATATTAAAATTATGCATTTCATAATTTTGCTTTAATTTTTCTCTTAATTCTAATGAAAGATTAGTCATTTCGTCAAAACTTGTAACTTTATTTTCATATATCCATTTAAAAACTTGTTCTGCCCTGAAAGCTTTTTCCTCCATTTGAATAAATTCTTGTTTTAATGCATCTAAATCATAGTCTTTTATATTTTTCATACTTATTCCTCATTATATTATTTCTTTTTTCTTATTACCCAATCTTTTTCACATTTAATTGGTAATAACATTTTTACTTTTTGTCCTTTTACTCCTGGACTTATAAAATCAATTTCTTTGTTTGTATCTATATCCCATAATTTTTCTATTTTAAATTCTACTGGTTCTATTTTATGTGGAACTATAATTTCCAAAGTATCTCCAATTTCTAATCTGTTTCTAATTTCTACAATTGTTTTTTCATGTTCATTTTCAACTACTTTTCCACCAAATTGATATTGTTCATTATATTGTTTACCAGAATATTCTTGAATATCTTTATTATTTCTATCATTAAAGTAAAATGTTGTTAATCCTCTTGTTTTTATTTTTTCTATTTCTTTTAAATATTTTTGATAATCATAATTTTGTGGATCTTTCTTATAATCATCTATTGCATTTCTATATACATTTACAATACTTGCAACATAATATTCTGTTTTTAAACGTCCTTCTATTTTCAAACTATCAACTCCCATATCAATTATTTCTGGAAGTTCTTTAATTAAGCATAAATCTTTTGATGAAAAAATACTAGTTCCATGTTCATCTATTTCTATTGGCATTAACTCTCCTGGGTTATTTTTTTCTTCAGCATATAAATTATATGACCATCTACAACTTTGAGCACAATCTCCTAAATTAGCACTTCTACATGCTAAAAAATCACTTAAAAAACATCTTCCTGAATATGCAAAACAAATTGCACCATGTATAAAGATTTCTATTTCCATATCTTCTGGCTTATTTTCCATTATATATCTTAATTGTTCTTTGTTCATTTCTCTTGCCATAATCATTCTTTTAGCACCATTTTTATGCCAAAAATTGCAAGAATGTAAACTTACCAAATTTGCTTGTGTACTTATATTTATTGGTACACTTGGTGCATATTTTTTTATTATATCAACTACTCCACCATCTGCTACAATTACTCCGTCGGGTTTAATTTCTTCTAGTTTTTTTGCCATTTCTATTATTTCATCATAAGTTTCATCCCATGCATATATGTTTAATGCAACATACACTTTTTTATTTATACTATGTGCATATTCAATTGTTTTTATTAAATCATCATCTTGTATTTCTGCTCTTGACCTTAATGATAATGATGCTGTTCCACAATATACTGCATCTGCTCCATATAAAAATGCAATTTTAGCTTTTTCAAATGAACCTGCTGGGGCTAATAATTCTATTTCTTTCATATTTTTATTTCCTTTCAATTTTTTAAACATATATATTTTATAACTTTTAACTGTTTTTTGCAAGTATTTTGTCAAATTATGTAAAACATTTTTTTGGTTTTTACTGCTTAAACTGTACATTTTTACTAATTTATGTTATAATTAATATGTAAAAATTTTTAAGAAAGGAATTTGGTTATGACTAAAGAAACATTAGACATGATCCATCGGAGTTATCAAGAAGCACTTGAACGCTCCGGAAATATCATACAAGTCATAGAAAACTTGTATGATATTTTGGAAAACGCAGATGTGCCTGAGGAAGATTCCAAGCCCTATGATGCATTTATTGATGGGCTTAGAAATTGCCTTCACACACGCAAGATGACGTCTGATGTGACAGACATAGTGACTTACATTACAATCACTATTATGCATATCATTCGTTGGCTAAATGCCTCTCGTCAAATTGATATTGACATCAATCTGCATGGTAGGCGCAAGTCTCTAGAAAGTGATTTGACTAAACTTCTTCGGAAGTCTAATCTAACTCTTTCTGCAAGAATCCGTGATCGTTTTGGACTTCGTGGTACTTTGTTTAACGAAAATGAACAAATAGCAATCGAGTATATTTATCTGATTCATGATGCAATTGTAGGCATCTTAGCAGGTAAAAACAGAAAAATGAGAAAAGATTTTTCTGATTGGTTAGAAAGTAGTTTTGTTAACCCTATTAACAGAACTGTGATAAAGGAAATCTTATCCATTCCTTTTGATGTGGATGATGATTCCTATAAAGACTATATCAGAAATGAAAAAAAGAATGGATATCAGAGTTTACATTTTACTCTAACCATTCAGCCATATTCTGCTGTTATTCCTGGTTCTCAGTTGGAGATTCAGCTTAGAACAAGAAAAATGGATGTACAGGCAAATATGGGATCTGCTTCTCATTCAGAGTACAAAAAGTATGACGATGATGACAACTCCAGTGGTCTGGAAAACAATCCTATTCTGGATGTCTTTCGTGTAGATGACTTTAGTAAAATTCACATTCCTGGTTTCACATCTTATGATTCTAAGGAAGATGACATTGATGCTATTCATTTTTCGAAAGATTATGCCAATAGAAGAATTTCTTATACATTGGCACCGCCAGAGCCTTAACCTTTCGCTCCCCCGGAATTAATTTTCGGGGGATTTCTTTATGATAATAACAAATAAGAGTAGCTTTAACTACCCTTTATTTTTCTATTTAATTTTACTTATTGCCAACCCATCTCCTACATCTAAAATTTCAGTTTCGATATTTGGGTTTTCAGATACTTCTTTAATATATTCTCTCAAATTTCTTACAGCTGTACGTTGTTTGTGTTTATTATAATCACTCATAACATAACCTTTATATAAAATATTATCTGCTAAAATTACTCCATTGCTCTTAATCATTCTCAATGCTTCTTTTAAGAAAAATGGATATTTTCCTTTTGCTGCATCAATAAATACTACATCATATTTTTCATTTAATGTTGGTAGAATTTCAACAGCATCACCCTCATATATATTTATTTTATCTTTAACTCCTACATTTTCAATATTCAATTTAGCTTCTTCTACTCTTTCTGCATCTCTTTCTATTGTATCGATTTTTCCATTAGGATGTAAATATTCAGAAAAACACATAGCAGAGTAACCTACAGCTGTTCCTATTTCAAGTATTCTTGTTGGTTTTATTTCTTTTAATATTTTATCTACAACTTCTAATGTATCATCCATTATTATTGGAATATGTTCTTCTATTGCTTTTTGTTTTATTTTTTCTAATTCTTGTTTATTCATTTTTATTACCTTCTTCAAATTCTAATTTAATTAAGAGAGTGCCCTATTTAAGAACACCCTCTACTATGAGGCATTTATTGTTTATTCACACTGACAATCTACATCATCATCCTGTAGTTCTCCTCCTTCAAGCAATTCCGTATCTGCATAGTCTTCACTGCTTCCACTTGATGTTTTTCCGTAAAGAGCAGCAATCTTTTCTTGCAGAGTTTTTTTTGATTCGTTGCTTGGATTAAACATAATGTATACCCCTTTTCAAATTTATTTACATAGGAATTTTATATTATTTTTATTAAAATGTCAACAAAAAAGAGAAGATGTCTCTTTTTCTGCATTAATTTTTATTAGCTGACCTTGCAACACGTTCTCTTTCTTTATTATCTAAAATTTTCTTTCTTAATCTTATAGATTTTGGTGTAACTTCTACTAATTCATCATCTTGGATAAACTCAATAGCTTTTTCAAGAGACATTTGAATTGGTGGGACTAATCTTAAAGCATCATCTGAACCTGAAGCTCTAGTATTTGTTAAATGTTTTTCTTTACATACATTTATTGCTAGATCTTCACCTCTTGAATTTAGTCCAACAATCATACCTTCATATACATCTACACCAGGTCCTATAAATAATTCACCCTTATCTTGTGCATTGTATAATCCATAAGTAATAGATGTTCCAGCTTCAAATGCAACAATTGTTCCTCTAACTCTTGATACAACCTCTCCTTTAAATGGTTCATATGAATCAAATATACTGTTCATAACACCTTCACCTTTTGTATCTGTAAGGAATTCTGTTCTATATCCAATTAATCCTCTGGCAGGAATTTTAAACTCAATTTTTGTATGTCCAGCTTCAGCAGGTTCCATATTAACCATTTCAGCTTTTCTTCTTCCTAATTTTTCAATTACTGTTCCAACTGAATCATCTGGAATATTTACAACTAGTCTTTCTATTGGTTCACATTTTACTCCATCAATTTCTTTTATAATTACTTTTGGTCTAGATACTAATAACTCATATCCTTCTCTTCTCATCGTTTCAATTAAAACAGATAAATGTAATTCTCCTCTACCTGAAACAATAAATGAATCTGGTGATTCTGTTTCTTCAACTCTTAAACTTACATTTCTATCTAATTCTTTAAATAATCTATCTCTAATATGTCTTGATGTAATAAATTGTCCTTCTTTTCCTGCAAAAGGTCCATTATTTACACT
The DNA here is from genome assembly GCA_944393125.1 of uncultured Clostridia bacterium. Lineage (GTDB taxonomy): Bacteria > Bacillota > Clostridia > TANB77 > CAG-508 > CAG-269. The sequence goes on from CALXZB010000034.1 coordinate 5,747, forward strand.
AAATGTCATTGATACTGTTGGTTCATCTATATCAACAAATGGTATTTTTTCAGGATGTCCAAATTCACAAATTGTATCTCCTATATGAATATTGGCAAGTCCTGCTATTTCAATAATATCTCCTGCACTTGCTTCTTCAACCTCAACTTTTTTAAGTCCCATATGTGTATATACTTTTGCTATTTTTCCTTGTGTTATTTTATCATCTTTTTCACATATGTTTACAGGCATACCAACTTTTACTTTTCCTCTTTCAAGTCTTCCTACTGCAATTCTTCCAACATAATCATCATAGTCAATATTTGAAACTAGCATTTGAGCTGGCCCTTCTTCATCACAGTTTGGAGCTTTAATTGTATTTATAACAGTTTCAAACAAACATGTTAAGTCTCCATCTGGATCATTTAAATCAAGTTTTCCAACACCATTTTTTGCAGATGCAAATACTACTGGAAAATCTAATTGATCATCATTTGCATCTAGTTCTATAAATAGTTCCATAACTTGGTCTAATACTTTTAAAGGTTCTGCACCTGGTCTATCTATTTTATTTATTACTACAATTGGTTTTAAATTCATTGCCAAAGATTTCTTTAATACTTCTCTTGTTTGAGGCATTGCTCCTTCAAAAGCATCTACTAAAAGAAGAACTCCATCAACAGTTTTTAAAACTCTTTCTACTTCTCCACCAAAATCAGCATGTCCTGGTGTATCAACAATATTTATTTTTACATCATTATACATTACAGCTGTATTTTTAGCTAAAATTGTTATTCCTCTTTCTTTTTCTTGGTCATTTGAATCCATTACTCTTTCTGCTACTTGTTCATTATCTCTAAAAACATGGCTTTGTCTTAACAAAGCATCTACTAATGTAGTTTTTCCATGATCTACGTGTGCTATTATTGCTATATTTCTTATTTTTTGATTATTCATTTTTTATTTTACCCCCTGATAATTCAACTATTTTTTCCATAATTTCTTCTGTTACTTCATCTAATTCCTCTTTACTTCTATTACTAAAATCTAATGGTTTTCCATATGTAATATACATCTTTTTAAATGGTTTTTCTCCTCCTCTTATTCCAACTGGAATAACTTTAGCTCCTGTTTTTACTGCAAAAAATGCAGCACCGTCTTTTGCTTTTTGGCCTTTTTCCATTCCATTTCTTGTTCCTTCTGGAAATAGAGCTATACTCTCACCATCTTTTAATGCTTTTAATGTAGTTTTTAATGCTGTTACATCTTTTGAATCTCTTTTTACATATATTCCATCAAATACTACACCTAAAAATGCAAAAAATGGATTTTTTCGTAGTTCCTCTTTTGCTAAGAATCTTACATGTCTTTTAGCTGTTACAACTATTAAAGGAGGATCTGCATAATTTCTATGATTACCACAATATATAAGTGGTTGTGCTTTGTCTCTTGGAATGTTTTCTGTTCCTTCAACTTTTACTCTATATACTACAATAAAATATAATCTTATAGCAGTTCTTACTATTACTCTACCTATTTGTTTTAGTATTTTCATCTATTCTTCCTCCTTTGTTGGTATATAAATATTTTTAGCTATAACATCTAAAGAAACTACATTCATTGCTGTTAAATTTTCAATTTCTTTTATTGCTTTTTCTTTAAACTCTTTTAAACATTCTTGCATATTATATCCATATATCACAGATATTTCCATGTATATACTAGGCCCTGATTCTGTATTTGTTACTCTTGTTTTTAGTACTTTATATATTCCTGGAGCCTTTAATGCTAAATACTCCATTATTTGTCTAAATACTGTATCTGAAATTGTAAATTTTCCTAAATAACTAAATGTAGGCCTAATTATCGTTTTTTCTGATATATATGGTTTTTGTCCTGCACCTTTTGATTTAAAAATTTGTAGTGGATCTAATAAATATCCTGAGAAATCTTTTTTTACTTCAAATGTTGGTACAGGTATAACATGTTTTCCCTCTGTTACACGAATATGTCTTGCTGTTTGCATTTCTTCTTCTGTTGCAACTTCATTAATATATATTATTTCAGATACTTCTGGTAATCCTAAATTTTCTGCAATTTTTTGTACCATTCCATCTGAAGTACCAAGTATTAATATTTTTGAAGGCATGTATTTTTTTAGTGCTTCTTTTACTGGCTTTTTTTCTTCTTCATTATAAAATAATGCATGTTTTACTGTTTCAATCTTTGTTGGTGCTTTTTTTGCTGATAGCCCAGCAATTACTTCATTTCCTTTTATTAATAAACCATCATCTATTATAAAGTTTATTTCTTTTTCACTTGCTACCATCTGTGCTCTATAGCTTTTTCCAGTTCCTGATGGTCCAACAAATCCATATACTTTCATTTTTTTAAACAACATTCTTTTCTCCTTTGCTAAAATAATTAATTATTTATTGGCAAAACATAACCGGCACCATTTGTCCTAAAGGGAAAAATAGAACCGGTACTCTATCTTTAATTAAATCTTCTCAGATACTTCTTTAACTTCCGCAATTTTTATGCTTCTAACATGATTAATTTTTTCCCATGATGTTTCTCTTTTAAATAAGCATTTTATGTTTATTATTACCCATGTTCCCATAAATAATGGATAACATAATAATCCTTTAATCATAGGTTTTATTGGTTTTTTGTCTAATATCATTGCAAGTATTGCTGTTAGTATTGGTAATAATAGTGTTGGCATTAAATATCTCATAATATTAAATATTAACTCTGAATTTGTCATTGCTTGAGATGTATACATTATTGCATTTATTAGCAATAATACTAGTGTAATTACTAGCATAGGAGTTGTTCCTACTATGTATAAAAATCCATCAAGATTCATTAATGTTTTATATTTTTTTACAGCTTGGAATAATTCTCCTGTATATCTTTTTATACATTGCATATGACCAACTGTCCATCTGCTTCTTTGTGACCATGATTGTTTAAATGATGTTGGTTGTTCATCATATACTATAGCATCTGTTGCCCAACCTAATTTTCTTCCTTGTATAATGTTTTTTAGTGAAAATTCTATATCTTCTGTTAGTGTTTCTGTTTCCCAACCATTAGGTTTTAATATATCGAATTTTACCATGAATCCTGTTCCATTTAATAATGGTGATAATCCAATATTATATCTTGCTAAATGATATAATCTGTGCATTGTCCAATAGAATAGTGCATATCCAGCTGTAATCCAGTTATCAGTTGGATTTTTGATATCTCTGTATCCTTGTACAACTTCTTCTCCTTGGCATAATTTTTTGTTCATGTTTACAATAAAGTTTTTGTCTACTATATTGTCTGCATCAAATATTAATACTGCATCATAATCTGCATTTTCAGCAATTTTTTGTTTTAAAAACCATTGTAATGCATATCCTTTTGTTTTATGATCTGGATCAAATCTTTTGTATACTATTGCTCCTGCATTTTTTGCAACTTCAGCTGTATTATCTGTGCAGTTATCTGCAATTACATATATGTCATATAAATTTTTGTCATAATTTTGATTTTTTAAACTTTCTACTAAGTTTGCAACTACCATTTCTTCATTATGTGCTGGTATTATTGCCATAAATTTGTGATTTTTGTTAGTTAAATATGGTTTATCTTTTAGTTTTACTAATGCACATAAACTTATTACCATTTGATAACACCAATATGCTGTTAAAATGTACACTAAGGCTTGCTTTAGTATATATAAATATTCCATCTTTTACCTTCTCTTTCTTATTTTTATTTTTTCTTTTTATATATAATATTTTTCCACTTTTTATATTATACTATTAAATCCATTTTTTTGCAATAGTTTTTGGAAAAAAACAGCTTTTCTAGTTTATGTTGACTTTTTGGTAAATTTTTGCTATAATGATTAATGAACTTTTTTATAAGTTCCTCTATTCTACTAATTAGTAGGAGGATTTCCTCTTTCTTTTTAGTTTTACATATATATTATACATCAATGAAAGATTGGGAGGATTAATTATGTTTGAAAAAGCGCGGAAAGTTTTTCTTGGAGCTAACAGTTTCAGCAGAAAGACTCTTGTCATCATCGGTCTTGTGTGTGCTATTTTGAGTGGAATTTTCCTGCTCTTCGTTTTGGATGGATTTTATTTGATTTTTCCTGACGAAGATGTATACTCATACTTGAACCTTGTTGCAACTACAGTTGTAAGTGAAAAAAGTACTGATTTTTTGGAAAATCCAGATTCTTTGCAGAGTTTCATTATTCCTGATGATTCTTTGCTAAGTTTTTACATTGAAACAAGAAATTCTAGAGACCACACTATTACTCTAGAACTTCATGGTCCTCATTCTGAAACTCTAACTCTAGTAGTAACAGATGAGTATAATCTTGTTTCTCTAACTAGAGCTCATACTTCTAATTACATTGCCACTTCAGTTATTGCTATACTCTTTGTTTCTTTGGCTTTTGGTTTTGTTGTAAGCGTTTTTATTAACTCTATTGCTATTGTTTTAAAGCGTTTTACAAATTATATTAACCGAATTTTTAAGAAGTTTTTCAAGAAAGAATATACATATGAAGCCATAGAGCCTGCTGATAGCAATAATATCTCTGATAGTGAGACTTCTGAAGATGAGCAATATTATGCACAAGATTATGATACTTGATGTTGCTTTTTTAGGCAGTAAATATCCCCCGGCTAAGCCGGGGGCTTTTTATCTTACGCCTAAAAGGCTTTTTTGCAAGCAGAGCCTCAAGGC
>CALXZB010000035.1 GCA_944393125.1 uncultured Clostridia bacterium
TCTAAAGTGTTATCTTTTGAACAGTCATTAATGATAATATAATCGTAATTTGTATTTTCTTTTATATCTGATATTGTTTTTTCTATATTCAGTGCTTCATTATATGCTGGCACAATAATTAAAGTTTTCATTCTTGTATTTCTCCTTTATTTGTTAAAATATTCAAACATCGTTAATAATGAAGGAATATATAATACTACTAGTGAAATAAAGTATATTACTTTTTTATAAGAAAGTTTTATTGAAATTCTATTGCTTTCCAATAGGATTAAAATTAATGCTAATATTGGTATAAAATATCTTCCTTGTACACCTTCGACAATTGTATATTCTGCTCTTGTAAACCCTACATACATTCCTCCAAAGATTAATGCAATAATTGCTAGTAATACAATAGAAATGATGATTTTATCTTTTTTGTCAAACTTAATATCATTTTGCGTTTCATCTTTATGAAAGGTTACAAAAAGTAAAAATACAATAAATACAAAATCAATTATATGTGGTGTAAACCAACCACCTATCATTGTATATATATACCCTTCTGTATTGTTATATAATGTGTTACCAGCTGTATATAAATCTCTTAGAATATCAGATAATGTAAAATAGATTTGCTCTGGTTGATTTGTTCTAATGGCTACCTGTACAATATCTTTCGTTAATGTATTCCATATTAATATTGGAAGTGTTATGATAAGTAACATAATTAAAGCAAACGCATAATATTCTTTCTTATTTTTAAACTTAGATTTTGGTAGTATAAAGAATAAACCTGCTGCCAAAATATACACAATTTTACATATTGCTGGTATCATAAATAAAATCGCCAAAATTATGATATTTTTAATCGTTATTTTATCTTTTACATATTTCAAATTTAACAAATATGCAATTGCCAAAGTTAATACACTAATAATAACTACATCTGGTGATAATGAAGCTCCTATAACTAATGACATTGGAAGTAATGCCACAACAATAAGAATATTTTTCCATTTTTCTTTTGGCATTAATTTTATTGCAAAATATATACATAATAGATAAGCAATTAAATTTGTCATTCTTCCAGCTATAGCTATTAATGTTGGGCTTAAGTGCATCATTCTAGCAATTAATATACCTATTGCTTGTGGTAAATAGCTAAGAGGTGATAAATTTGATACAGTTCCTGGATTTATATAAGTACCTTCTTCAGGATTGATTCCTTCATCAATTGTTTCTAAAACTTCTTGATATGAATAAGTATTATTTTCTATATGATATAATCCATTTTCATCAATAACCGTTGAGTAAACTGTTTCTGGTATAGTTCCTTTATTTGGGTTAGAAGTGAAATTTCCCATTGAAACCTCATAAGCTTTCCAAAAATGAGCATGTTCATCATATTTTCTTAATGGTAAATTTACAAAACATAATATAATTCCTAGGATTGCACCTAGTATTAAAAATAAATTTTCTTTTTTTATCTTATTTATAAATTTCAAACTATTTTTTCCATATTTAAAAATGGAATATCCAAGCATTAAAGCAATAAAGAAAATTACTATATGTATAAATGAAAAATTATTTTCAGGTAAATAATCTATGTTTGCATTTAAAGCAATACTTTCTATATCTTCAGTATTGATTGTTCCCTCTTGAAATGAAATTTGTAAATTATTAACATTTGCTTCATTGATATATGCTTTAAATTTTGTTTGTTCTTTGTTAGATTTTAACATTAATGTACTATCATCATTATAATATATTCTAATATATTTATCTTCAGATGTTTCTTTCATTGTCATTTCAACATTATATAAATTAGGAATTTCTTGTTTATATTGCAAATGTACATAGCCATACTCATCTGGTTCTGTAATTGTAAAATCCTGTATATTTAATGTTGTTGTTTCATTATCAATTAAATGTTTGGCAGAATATAGTTTTTTTATCACTGCATTATATCCTACTAATAAAACTTCTAATAAAATAGAAATTAAAAGAATAATGATAACGACTTTTATCCATTTTTTCATTTGAGCTTTCATTATTAAAAATATCCACCTTTCTATTTAATCTTGTCTCGTATTTTTTTTGCTACATGATACATTTTTCTCGCTACTCTTCCTGGGAAGGTATTTAATATTTTTTCTAGTCTATATATTCTGTCATCTACTTGTGAATTTGAGTCACCTGATGGTAGAAAAACAGGTGTTGAAGGATTATTCCAATAAAATGGTTGTCCATTTGTCAATAACAACATATAAACCTCTTTTGCATATTTTTCAAATATTTTTTCATGTCCATCTCTTGAAACTTGGTATAAATAAATACGCATCTTTTTATTGAATGCTCTAGACATAGAATCTTTTCTAACTCTATATAAATTCAATAATTCTGGAATTGAAACTCCTAAACATCCATGTTCTGCTAGACTTACCCATCCATCATAATCTTCCATTCCATATTCCATTTTTATTCTGTTTTTTCCGAAATTCAAGAAATCATTTTTTCTTATAACAGCATATGCAGCTAACATATTGGCACATAATAAATATGGGATGTGTGTATTAAATGTTGGCCATACTGCTTTACTACCTTCAAAATATTTTACCCAACTATATACATAAGAAACATTTGTATATTGATGTAATATGTCAATTGATTTTTGATAAAATGTTTTATCAATTTTGTCATCTGCATCTATAAATGCTACAAATTCTCCTTTTGCTGCTTCTGCACCTACATTTCTCGCATTAGCTAATCCTTGATTTTCTATATGAATAATTCTAATTTCAGGATCATTTTCATAATTTTTAAGAACTTCTATACTTTCTTCATCTGTACTACCATCATTTACTATAATGATTTCATAATTCTTGTATGTACTTTGTTTAATACTTTCTATTGTTTCAGGTAAAGTTTTTCCCAAATTATAGTATGGAATAACAACTGATATTAAATCTTTTTCTCCATCATATGTTTTTACATAGGAATCTTTTGGCATTTCTTCAACAAATGGAAACTCTGTTTTCATTTGTTTTTTATGTTTTATGACTTCTTCAAAAAATTCTCTTCTTAATTGTATATTTTTCTCCATATTGCATAAATCATGGATTCTTATCTTAGCATTTTCTCCCATTTCTTGAGCATCTTTATCATTCATATTTATCATTTGTTCCAATTTGTTTTCAAAATCATCTTTTATATCCCAATCAAAAATCATTCCATTCTTGCCAGATTCTCTAACCATTTCTGCTTGTCCACCACTCTTTGAAACTAGCACTGGTCTTCCAAGCCACATAGCATAAATGCAAGTATTTGGGAAATTCTCATATAAAGATGGAATAATGACTGCATTTGCAGATAAAATGTGTGGTATTAATTCTAAATGAGGAATTGGTCCTAAGATTTCTAATTTATCTTCTTCAATATATTTAGCATATTTTTTCTTTAAATCTTCTCCTATAAAGGTTCCTTTTGATTCTAGTTTTGTATCCCCACCAATAATTTTAATTTTAAAATCTAGTCCTTTTTTCCATAATTTTTCTGCACCTTTCAACATTTGGATGACACCTTTTCTGTATTCTGTTCTTCCGAAATATAAAAAGGTTTTCTTGTCATTGCTTGAAGGATTTACATCTTTGTATTTATCAAATTCTTCTTGGTCTATATCAAATGGTAAATTAATTACTTTGATTGGTGTATCTGTTAAATATTGTAATTTATCTGCAAGGAATTGACTTGGACATAATAAAGCATCTGCACCTTTTATACAAAATTTTTCCATTTCACCAATCCAGTAAAATGGTGCTTCATATGTATTAAATTGATTTATTTTTAATGTTTCAAAACTAGGTGTATGTAAATGAACAACAAGAGGAATATCTTTTAATTTTTCATTTAATACCAATTTATTTTGAATAATATATTGCCCATATGCATTATATTCTTGCATTTCTAATACATCAGGTTTTCCATATTTATCAATTAAATTCATAATCACTTCATAATATTGATATGCTAAAGCATTATCATAGCCTAAGTATGTATAATATTCTCCTTCACCTTGCGTAAATCTTACTACTCTATATCCTTCTTTAGTCATTTCTTCTTTGTTTGGTCCAAGAGACCTTACAATAACAGTTACATCATCTCCTGCCTCAGCAAACATCTTTGCACAATTTTCTACATATGTTCCAATTCCTCCACCAAAATCTGGTGCAAATTCACCTGTTAAAAACCATATTTTCATTTTTTTGTTCCTTTCTCTTCTATATTTTGCTTAAAAAAACTTCCCACTTTTCTTATTCCTCTTACAAGAAACAAATGCATAAACTTATAATGCAATATTTTTAATTTGTAAATTAATTCACTATTTTTGGTTCCCTCTATTTCAATAATTTTGAATTTATTCTTTATTTCTTCGTTATATTTTGTATTAGATAAAAATACTTTTTCTATTTTTCTAGTTTGTAATATGTACTTGATAAAACTTATCCAATTTTTACTATCCAAAAAAGTTGTTAAATCATAAATTGTTGAAAATTGTTCATATTTCTGTCTATAAAAATACTGAGAATGTGCATCATTTTGAAGTGTAATGATATAAATTTTATTGTTTTTTGCCTGTTCTTTTATGTTTTTATACATTTTACTATCTGTACCTAAATATGGTAAAATGTATAAATATGCATTTTTATTTTTCTCTAGTATTTCTATATTTTCCATATTCTTTATATTCATTGTTTCACAAAATTCTATTGTATCTTCATTTATTTTTTCTTTAGGATATATAATTGCATTGACTTTTTTATTAATCTGATCAGCTACCTCTTTTATATCTTTCATCTTTTGGATATATTCTTTTTTATTTTTATCATTAATATCTGTTAATAAGCTTTCATTTCTTCTTCTATACCAAAAACCATAATAGCCGACTTGTACTGGAAATTGATTATTCTGCAACATTCTAAGCCATAAATACCAATCTTCATTCATATATCTTTTGGCAACCCCATATCCACCAAGTTCTAAAATTTTTTCTTTTCTTATTAATGCTGTTGCCGTTATTTGATTTTCTATTTTCATTTTTTCACTATCAAACTCTACATCCGTTAAATATATATATTTTCCAAATCCAACTGAATTTGTAAATGCCCAGCTTGCTTCCTTATTCGTTTCTAGAGTCCAATACAAAGTTTCAATATATGTAGGCTCAATTAAATCATCTGCATCTAATGGTAATATATAATCTGTAGTTGCATATTTTATTGCATAATCCCTTCCTAAAGCTAGTCCTCCATTTTCTTTATGATATATTTTTATTCTTTCATCCAACTTTTTTACTTCTTCCAAATATTGTATTGCTTCCTGACTTGTACTCCCATCATCTACAATTATCCATTCCCAATTTTGGAATGTTTGATTTAAAACGCAATTTATGGTCTGCCTCATAAACTCATTAGAATTATAATATGATGTAACAATAGAAACTAATGGCCTGAAATTTTCAAGTTTAGAAATATTCTTGCTATTTACTATTTTGCCAGGTTGCTGGTTATAATTCCAAAAAAATTTATCATCTTTCATTTTTTATCCCTACTTATATAATTTTTTAAAAAATTCTCTATATTGTAATGCAATTTTGCTCCAATCAAAGTTTGTAATTTGTTTTAAATTTTCTTCAGATAAACTTTTATATTGATGCTTATTTTTTATTAATTCTTTTATTTTTTCTTTTAAACATTCTTTAGTTCTTTTCTTAAGAATTAATTTTTTCTGTAATGGACCAAACGCTTCTTCTGCAACACCAACATTTGTAGAAATTACTGGTATTCCCATCGCCATAGATTCTAATATTGGTATTGGTGTTCCTTCTTCCTTAGATGCACATATATATAAATTAATAGAATTATAAAAAGCTGGCATTTCATTTTGAGGAATTTTCTTTATATTTCTATCAGCTAATTTTAGTTCTATATCATATCCCTCTTCTTGTAGTTCAGCAATAACAGGTTTTATAATTCCTTCTACACCTTTCATATCATTATCATTATCAGAATCAACAAAAGTACTGTTTCCAACCCAACCAGCAATTATTTTAGGAGGATTATGAAATCTTTCCAAATTTTCTGGTTTATAGTCTTTTAAATTCACTCCATCATGTATAATCATTTGAGGTTTTGTATTCTTTTCACTATATATTTCATATAATTTATTTGAAGTTACAAAATAATAGTTTGAATATTCAAATATCTTATCTGTTCTCCATTTTTCGTTCCCTCTTAAAAATAAATGATCACATATCCCGAAAGATATTTTTTTATTGTATATATATTGATTTTTAAATTCATCAAATGGCATTCCATAATACTTCTCTACTTCATATTTTAGATTGGCATTATCTATTAAAGATAAATATCCTCTCCATAGGAAATGAATAATATCATATTTTTGGCAATATAAGAAAAGTCTAGCCATATTTCCTTCAAATATTCTACCTGGTATTATGTCTATTTCAAAATCTTTTAAATAAGGTATTAGATTATGTGCTATATTATCAAAAGCCCATCCCTCTGTATCAATTATAAAAGCAATTTTGATTTTTTTCATTAAACTATCTCCTAAATATTTTTTTTATTTTTTTAATTAATTTATAACTTCTTGAATAGGTAATGGAATCTAATTCTTGTTGTATCTTTTGGGTTTCAATACTTAAATTTTCATATTTTTTCTTATATTCTAACATTTCTGCCGTTTTATGTTCCATTTCTTCTGATAGTTTTTGACAATTTTGTTTTATGATTTCATTTTCTTTTTTCAAGGTTTCTAATAAAATCTCATCATTATTCATATTTTTTCACCTTACTTTATAATTCTTCAGCGAATTTTTTTTCTAATTTTTTAAATACTAAATATCCTATGATGCATAACCCTACTCCCATAGCAAGAGCAATTAATAAATTTGCACAATCTGGTGGCATTTTATTATAGAATATATTTCTATAGCTTTCTATTAAATATGTCATTGGATTTATTTTTATTATCCATTGCAATCCTGCTGGTACTTGGTTAGCCGCATATACAATTGGTGTTGCATAAAATAACAATTGTATAATAATTCCTAGTATATGTATTAAGTCTCTAAAATAAACACTTAAACTTGAAACAATAAATGAAATTCCTATACAGATAATATATTGAATCGCAAGTATTACAAAATACCATAAAATATTTACTGAAAGTCCAATTCCTCCAAATATAACAAATCCTAATATAATAATCGTTGAGATTAAAAAGTTAACCCCTTCACTTGTTACAACAGATATTGGTAAAATCTCTCTTGGAAAATATACTTTTTTTATAATATTGGCATTATCAATAATTGTTGCAGCACCTCTTTGAACTACTGCTGCAAAATATTGCCAAGGAATTAATCCACAACATAGATATACCGTATAATTTTCTATATCACTTTTTAAAATCACTTGGAAAACCAATGCATATACCATAATTGATAGTAATGGATTTACAAATGACCATAAAACACCTAAAAATGAATTTTTATATTTACCACCAACATCCTTCTTTATATTTGTTTTTAACAGTTCTCTGTAATTGTATAAATCTTTAATTATATTCATATGTTCTCTCCTATTTTATTTCTTCTAAATATTTATCAATAACCTCATCTGGTTTACCATCTATTCGTATTTCTCCATTACTTAACCAAACAGCACGATTACAAAATTCTTTTACTGTTCCTAAGCTATGTGTAACAAAAACCATGGTTTTTCCCTCTTCTTTTAGTTCTTTCATCTTTGCTATACATTTATCTTGAAAATGTTGGTCTCCTACTGCCAATACTTCATCAACTAATAATATATCTGCATCTACATTAATAGCTACTGCAAAGGCTAATCTCATATACATACCTGATGAATATGTTCTAACTGGATTATCTATATAACTTCCTAATTCTGAAAATTCAATAATTTTGTCTAGTCTAGCATCAATTTGTTGTCTAGTTAGTCCAAAAATAGAAGCATTAAAATATATATTTTCTCTTCCAGAAAAATCAGGATGGAAACCAGCTCCCAATTCAAGAAGTGATGTCAACTTACCATATGTCGTTATCTTTCCTTTATTTGGATAAATAATTTTAGTCATCAATTTTAAAAGTGTTGATTTTCCACTTCCGTTTACACCAATTAATGCAACTGCTTCTCCATTTTTCACAGTTAGATTTATATTTTTTAAAACTTCTCTCTTTTCCTTTCTATTTCTTTTCCAAAATAACATTTTTTCCTTCAAACTATTTGCTTTGTCTAAATAAACATCAAATGTTTTATATACATTTTGTACAACAATTCTATCCATTTCTTTATTATCTTGCATTGTTTTTTCCTTTCCTAACTAATATGTTATATCATACACTATTATATCTTTAAAGTCAATTGAAATACATTTTCATTTCTGTCTCAAAAAAAGTTTTTTTGTTCTATATTTTCCTGGTAAAAATAGTAGTATATGCAATAATTTATTGATAAATCCATGTATTGATGTATTATCAAATTGATTGATTAAATTTTCAAACAATATATAATGTTTAATTGCATATAATCTTTTCTTAAATTTAACTTTATGCATATTTTTAGCTAAAATTTCTTGAAAATATTTATAATATCCATAAGGATATTTTTTAAACTGTTGTAGTATATTTTTTGTGTACCCTTCTTCCTGATACTCACAAATCATAACTGGCTGATTATAACATACTATTTTATATTTTTCATCCATTTTATGATACATTCTTGCTTCTGTAACAAAGTTTTCATTATGTTCTAATTCATGTTGAAATTGTTTTCTTATATTAGAATAAAAGACAATCGTTTTTTCTCCATCTTCTCCTTCTTTAAAATACAAGTCAAACATGGTTGTTTCTTTATTTTTAAAATTCTTTCCCATATTATTTCCTTTTGTATCAAATTTTAGAAAACACATACCATAAAATTTTTCATCATCATTTGGATTTTCATTATATGCTTTTTTGATAATTTCAAAAGCATTGTCTGTAAAATAGTCATCAGAATCACAATCAACAATTAAATCTCCTGTTGTATGCAAAACCAGGTTATTTATTGCTATCATTTTTCCTTGATTTTCTTGCCAAAAATATTTGATTTCAATTTTTTTCTCACTGATGAACTTATTGACAGTTTCTTTTGTATTGTCTGTTGAACCGTCATCCATTATTAACCATTCAATATCTACATGATATTTTGAATTTACAATTAGACTATTATATAATTTTTCTAATAAATCTGCCCTATTATATGTTGGTGTCAATACAGATATTTTCATTTTACTCTCCTAATAATTTTTCTAATTCTTTGATGATATGTTGATTATCATATATTTGTTTTTCATCATCAAATGTTTTTACATTGTTTTCAATCATATATTTTAATTTATTATAAATTTCATGTTCATCATTTTCTACAATCACTGCATTTTTATAATTTTCCACTGCTTCTCTTGCTGCTGTATTGGTAATCATAATTGGTTTGTTTAAAATTTTTGCTTCCTCTAAAACCATACCATATCCTTCAAATTTAGAAAGTAAACAAAATATGTCTGCTTGTTTCATATATGGATATGGATTTTCTTTAGCACCTAATAATAAAAATGTTTCTTGTAAATGCTCATCTTCTATTAGTTTTTCCAAATTTTCTCTTTCTGGTCCATCACCAATAATATAAAATTTATTCATATAATGGTTTGCTATCAGTTCCCTGTGAATACGAATTAATCTATCAATTCCCTTTTGTTCTACTAATCTTGCAACTGTTAAGAAATTCATTTGTTTATTATCAAATGAAAAATCTATTTTTTCTTCTGCTTTTTCTATGACTTTTTGTGCTTCTATATAATTATAGATAACCTCTTCTGTCGGTTTCATATTTGGATATCGTATATCAAATGCTTCTTTGTTATCTTTACTAACAAATATCAATTTTTGATATTTGTTATAAATTCCTCTATCTATCATCAACTTTAGTTTTGCTTTTAGGCTATTACCATATACTTTTGAAATATCATTATGAATCCAAGCAATTTTCTTTGTATTTTTGTTTTTCGTACTAAATAACCTTGTAATCGGTCCTTCCAAAAAAGCAATTTCTGTATCATAGTCACCTTGGATATATTTTTTATAATATTGCTTTTTGAAACATAAGATTTTTAAAGGTATACTTATTTTCTCAAACTTGCTAAATTCCTTGTATGGTTTGTCAAATATTCTTTTAACTTTTATTTTGTTATTTAAACTTTTTTCCAACTCACCTTTTCCATAAATCGTAAATATA
>CALXZB010000036.1 GCA_944393125.1 uncultured Clostridia bacterium
TATTAATGTTACTGTATCTCCTTCTACATCAAATACTCTCCATCCTGTTATTGCTTCTCCTGTTTCTGCATCTTTTACATAGTCATATTTTCCTGAAGATATTGAAGACTGTGTTGCATTTCCATTTCTACTATTTCCTGCTGTAAATCCTCCAAATTGGTATGCTATACTCGGTAATTCTGTGCTATTATTTGCTGTTACTAAACTTGTTTTTAGTCCTGTTTGTATGGAGTTTATTTCTTCTTCTGTCCAGGTTCCTGCATCATAGTTTACAAAATCTCCTATATGTAATCCATCTGCATTTTCTCCTGTTGGGTCAAAGATTTCACTTGGGCTTACTGAAATTGATGGTGGCAATGCTCCTGATGTTCCTTCTTCTCCTGGTTGTACTGGGGTTGCTTCTATTATTGCTGTTATTTTTGCTGTTTCATCACTTGTTATTAAAGTTTTTATTAACTCTACTGTTACTACTGCTGTGGTTTCTTCTCCTGCTGTTAAACTATCTTGTCCTAAAACTGCTGTTGTACTAAAATATTCTTCATTATTATTCCCTATTGCTAATGTTATATCTGCTGATAAATCTGCACTAAAGTTTTTTACCTTATATGTTGCTGTAACTTTATCTCCTTTTGCTGATAACCCTTCTACATTTATTGTTGCTGTTGTATCTCCTGTTACTTCTGCTTGTACTTTACTTGGTTCTGAAACCTCTATTTCTTCTAAAAATTTTACTATAAAATTTGCTTGGTCTGGGGTTGCTGTTGTATTTCCTGTTATATTTAACTGTGTACTTGTTATTACTGCAAACCCTACTCCCAATAGCATTACTACTGCCAATATTGCTATTAATAAGACTGTACTCCTTTTTACCATCTTTAGTCCTCCTCGTATTTTTACTTCTTTTTTAGTATATCATTTTGTTATTTTCTTGTCTAGTAATTACAAATAATTTTTTAAGTTGATTGTTACTGTTTAATTGTTTTAAGGGGCATACTACCGTAAATTCAGATGTTATAATGTTTTTGATATTAATAAAAAATATTTTTATATAAGTAAAAACGAAAGAATTTTGTATATCTAAACTTAACTGTATAAATTCTTATTTAATAAAATGAGGGATGTTCATGGGAAATCTATATTTATGTATTTTTCATAAATATAGATTTAGCCTGAAAGAGGCTCATTTTATTAAATTAGAAGTTATAAGGAAAGTTTAGCTTATTAAAAATTTTTGAGTGAATTACTTATATAAAAATATTTTAATATAAAATCTATTCATATCTGAGTTTTCGGTAGTATGCACCTTAAAACAATTAAACAGTAGCAGTTGATTTATACAAAAAAACTGCCATTCAAAGCAGTTTTCTTTTTATTATTTAGATGGTTTATTCCAAGAAATATAATCACATGATTTAGGATTATTTTCACAAATATAATATTTCTTTTTATTTTTAGCCTTTCTTACTTGAATAGTTGCACCACATTTGGGGCAAGGAATATCAATTGTTTCTACAATTGGTTTAGTATTTTTACATTCAGGGTATCCTGGGCAAGCTAAAAATTTACCAAATTTACCATATTTATATACCATCATTCTTCCACATTTATCACATTTAACATCAGAAACTTCATCAACTAATTCAACATGTTTTAATTCTTTCTCTACTTTTTCCACATTTTCTTCAAAAGGTGTGTAAAAATCAGATATAATATTTTTCCAATTTTCTTTTCCTTCTGCTATATCATCAAATTTATTTTCAATATTTGCAGTAAATTCTACATTTACAATATCAGAAAAATTTTCTGTTAATAATTTATTAGTAATTTTGCCAAGTTCAGTTGGAACTAGTTGTTTTTGTTCTTTTTCAATATATCTTCTTTCTAATATAGTAGTAATAGTTGGAGAATATGTACTAGGTCTACCTATTCCTTTTTCTTCTAATGCTTTTACTAAGCTTGCTTCTGTATATCTTGCTGGTGGAGCTGTAAAACTTTGTTTTGGTTCAAGATTTTGTTTTATTACTTCTTGATTTACTTCTAATTCAGGAAGCATTCCAGCTTCTTCTTCCTCTTTTTCATCAGTTCCTTCTACATATAATGTCATAAATCCTTTAAACTTTAAATTTTGTCCATTTGCTTTAAAAGTATAATTATTAGCATCAATTGTTACAGCCATTGTGTCATAAATTGCAGAAGTCATTTGGCTTGCCATAAATCTGTTATATATTAATTTATATAATTTATATTGATCTTTTGTTAATGAATCTTTAATTTTATCAGGTTCTAATTCAGCATATGTTGGTCTTATACCTTCATGAGCATCTTGAGCTTCTTTATTAGTTTTGTAATATCTATTTTCATAATATTTTTCACCATAAGCTTCTAATATATGTTTTTTTGCATTTTCTCTAGCTTCTTGAGATATTCTAGTAGAATCTGTTCTCATATAAGTTATTAAACCTATTGTTCCTTTTTCAGGAATTTTTACACCTTCATATAAACCTTGCGCAATAGACATTGTCTTTTTTAAAGTAAATCCTAATTTTCTTGATGCTTCTTGTTGCATTGTACTAGTAGTAAATGGTGGTGCTGGATTCTTTTTCTTTTCACCCTTGTTTATTTCTTTAATTATATATTTTGCATTTTGTATATTATCTAAAATTTCATTTACTTCTTTTTGATTATGAATATCTAGTTTTTTATTATTTTTGCCATAAAATTTAGCTTCAAATATTTTATGTGATTTCTCATCTAATAATTTCACATAAATATTCCAATATTCTTCTGGTTTAAAATTTTGGATTTCTTCTTCTCTATCTACAATTAATTTTACTGCAACAGATTGTACTCTACCTGCAGATAAACCTCTTCTTACTTTTTTCCACAATACCGGGCTAATTTTATAACCTACTATTCTATCTAACACTCTTCTTGCTTGTTGTGCATCAACTAAATTTATATCAATATCTCTTGGTTCTTTTATTGCCTTTTGTACTGCACTTTTTGTTATTTCATTAAAAGTTACTCTTGTTATTTTGCTACTGTCTATATCTAATATTTTTGATAAGTGCCATGCTATTGCCTCTCCTTCACGGTCAGGGTCAGTTGCAAGATAAACTTTTTTAGAGGCTTTTGCGTCTTTTTTTAATTCTTTTATTAAATCTCCTTTTCCTCTAATGTTTATATATTCTGGTTCAAAATTATGTTCTACATCTATTCCTAATTTAGATTTTGGTAAATCTCTAATATGTCCCATTGAAGCAATAACTTTTGTATTACCTCCTAAAAACTTTTTTATTGTATTTGCTTTTGCTGGTGATTCTACTATTACTAATTTATCTGTCATAATTACCCCTTTCTCTGTATATCTTTTTATGTATTGTAGCTCATTTTTTTGTTTTTGGCAATATCTAGCCTAGTTTTTATTTCTAAAATTACATCTTCAAGCCCTATTGGTGTCACTTCATTTTCTTTCATAATGCTCAATATTTTTGTTATTTCATTTTCATCATTTGTTATATGTTCTATTTTTTCTTGTTCTATTCCTATTTTTTCTTTATATTCTGTTTTTATTATTTGTATACCATATATTAGTTTATTTTCCTTTATTTTTTCTTCTTCATTTATTATTTTATAATATTCTACTTTTATTGGATAATTTATTCCCGCTTCAATTAATTTGTTTCGGTTTATAAAGATGCTTCCAAAAAAGTTTTTCAACAATATTCCCCCTTTCATTTTGCAGATAGTATCTAATATAATACTTAATTTTTTAAAATTCAAGGGATTTTTGTATGTTTTTAAAAATATTTTCATCTACTTCGACACACTTCAACAATATATCTTATTAAATTTATGTTATAATATTTTTAACATAAATGTTCGAACTTTATTTGTTTCTATTTCATGTACTTGTAAAAGCACACCTAGTAGATGTGCTTTTACATTATTTATTTAATTTTTGTCTTACATATTCATATAATACAATTCCTGTCGCAACAGAAGCATTTAAACTTTCTGTTTTCCCTATCATAGGAATTTTAGCTTTTTCATCAGCCATGTCTTGAATTACTTCAGACACTCCATTAGACTCATTTCCAATAACAATAATCTTTTTATTAAAATTTATGTCATAAATACTTTGTTTAGTTTGTAGTGATGTTACTACTAATTTAAAATGATGTTTTTTAATCATTTTTATAGTTTCTATTAAATCATCTACTTCTATTATATTAACTCTAAATATTGCTCCCATAGTTGAACGTACAACCTTAGAATTAAATGCATCAACAGTTCCTTTTGAAACTATTATTTGATTTAACCCAACACTATCTACAGTTCTTAAAATAGTACCCAAATTTCCTGGATCTTGTATATCATCTAAAGCTACAATTATATCTTGAGAGAAATCTATTTCCTGATTATTAGAGTTTTTTTCTATAACTGCCATTATTCCTTGTGGATTAGTAACTTGAGTAATTGTAGAAAAAATTTTATTTGTTACATAAACACATTCATATTTTGCAATTTCTAACATTACATTAGTTGGAATCTCATAAGTATTTGTTGTATCTTCACATATAATAATTTTATTAATTTTAGCTTTTTCTTTAACAGCTTCTTCTATTAGTTTTATTCCTTCTATTATATATTCATTACTTTCATCTCTGTATTTTTTATCTTTTAACTTTTTTATGTGTTTTACTAATTCATTATCTTTACTAGATATAACTTGCATATTTTCTCCTTTCTACAAATTATAGTCTTTGCTTATTTAATATATTTTACAAAGCTTTTAAAAATTCTTTAACTTCTTTTAACATTTTTAGTTCACTATTATTTTCTAATGCTAAAGTTATTTGTGGTTTTATTCCTTGAGTAAACTTTATTCTATTTCCATATTTTTTTACTAGCATATTAATATCTATATTTATTTCTTTTGGTTCAAATATAAATACCACAAAATTTCTCTTTCCTTGAACTTTACTAATATTTAACTTTTTACACAAAATTTTTATTCTTGCTATTTCAAGTAAATTTTCTATTTCATTTGGCATATTTCCAAATCTATCAATCATTTCATCAATTACATTTTGTATATCTTCTTCATTTTTACAAGAAGCAATTTCTTGGTACATTTCGATTTTTTGACTTGAATCTGATATATATGAATCTGGAATATAACATGTTGCATCTAAATCTATTTGTACTTCTGTTTCATGAATTACTTCTTCTCCTTGTAATTCTTTTACAACTTCATCTAATAAATTACAATATGTGTCATATCCTACTTGTTCTAAGTGTCCATGTTGTATTTCTCCAAGTAAACTTCCTGCACCTCTTATTTCCAAATCTCTCATAGCAATTTTAAATCCTGAGCCAAATTCAGTAAATTCCTTTATCGCTTTTAATCTTTTATCAGCTACTTCTGATAATAATTTATCTTTTTTATAAGTTATATATGCATATCCTTGTCTATCAGACCTTCCAACTCTTCCTCTTATTTGGTATAATTGTGCTAATCCCATTCTATCTGCATGTTCTACTATTATTGTATTAGCATTTGGAATATCTATTCCAGATTCTAAAATTGTTGTACATACAAGAACATTTATTTTTCCTTCTATAAATTCTTCCATTATGTTTTCAATTTCATTACCTGTCATTTGTCCATGTGCATAACCAACTTTTGCTTCTGGCACTAAATTAGATATTTCATCTGCTTTTTGAAGTATTTTTTCAACACTGTTAAATAAGTAAAACACTTGTCCATTTCTCTCAAGTTCTTTTGTTATTGCCTCTTTTATTACTTCTGTATCATATTCTAATACATAAGTTTGAACTGGTTTTCTATTATATGGTGGTTCATATATTACTGACATATCTCTTACACCAACAATTGACATATGTAATGTTCTTGGAATTGGAGTTGCTGTCATTGTTAATACATCTATATTTGTTTTATATTGTTTAATTTTTTCCTTTGCTTTTACTCCAAAACGATGTTCCTCATCTATTATTAGTAATCCTAAATCTTTAAATTGTACATCTTCACTTAATATTCTATGAGTTCCAATAACAATATCTACTTCACCTATTTTTAATTTTTTTATAATTTGTGTTTGTTGGCTTTTAGTTCTAAATCTATTTAAAACTTCTACCTTTATTCCAAATTCAGACATTCTACTACTAAATTCTTTGTATTGTTGTTCAGCTAGTACTGTTGTTGGAGCTAAATATGCAACTTGTTTTCCATCCATTACAGCTTTAAATGCTGCTCTTATTGCAACTTCTGTTTTTCCATATCCAACATCACCACATAATAATCTATCCATTGGTTTATCCATTTCCATATCTTTTTTTACTTCATCTATACATCTTAATTGGTCATCTGTTTCTTGATATGGAAAACTATCTTCAAACTGTGTTTGCCATGGTGTATCTTTTGAAAAAGCATATCCTCTTATTTTGTCTCTTTTTGCATAAAGTTCTATCAATTCTCTTGCTACTTCTCTTAAATTATTTTTTACTTTTGCTTTTGTCTTTAACCATTCTTTTGTTCCTAATTTATTTACTTTTAAACCACCTTCATCTCCACCAATGTATTTTCTTATACTGTCAAGTTGGTTTGTAGGAACATATAAAATGTCATCTCCATAATATTTTATTTTTATATAATCTTTTATTGTTCCATCTGCTTTTATAGTATTTACACCAATAAATATTCCTATTCCATAATTTTGGTGTACTACATAATCTCCTATTTTTAAATCGGCAAATACTACTTTTTCGCCATTTTTAAAAGCTGATGATTTATATGTTTTTCTTTTTTCTCCTTCTATTAATTCTTGTGCTGTTATAACCACTTGATTTAAATCAAAACATTCAAATCCAGATGATAATTTTCCTACTGTTACAGTAACTAAACTTTCATTGTTTTTTACTATTATTGTTTGATTTAAGTTTTCTTCATATTTATTTATTATTTGTTTTTCGTCTAGTAATGAGCAGATTTTTTTAGCTTTTTCTTTTGTATCTGCCAATATATAAATTTTTTTCTTTTCCTCTTGTGCTTTTAACAATTCTTTAAATAGAATCTCTATTTCGCTTTTATAAAAATTCTTTTCTTTATAAGTCCACTTATATTTTTCTGCTTCTATTTTTATATCATCATCAAATTTTTCAAAATATATTTTAATATTTTTTCCCACTTTTTCTTCTAGTTGTCCAAAATTATAACTATTTTCTAATACTTCTGGTACTATTTTTTCTTTTTCAATCAAAAGTTTAATTATATTTTGGTTATCTAAACTTACATTTTGAAATCTTTGCTTTATTTTTTTTATTTCGTCTAATGTGATTATAAAGTTTTCATTCAAATAATCTAATATTGTTTCCTGTTTTTCATAAAAAGCATCTATATATCTGTCTATTTTACTTATATAATTTCCGTTTTTTATAATTTCTATATCTTGATTTACTTGTTTTTGTAATTCTTCTGTATAGATTTTATTGTTTATTTTTTCTATAACTGTATCAATATTATCTACTAGTAAATATTCATGTGCAGGATATATTGTAACTTCTTTTATATTTTCAGTTGATCTTTGACTTATTATATTAAAGTTTCTTATTGAATCAACTTCATCTCCCCAAAATTCAATTCTTACTCCTGTTTTTTCAGTTATAGAGATATCAACAATTCCTCCTCTTATACTGAATTGTCCTTTTCCATCTATTAAGTCATATCTTACATATCCTAAGTTCACAAGTTTTTGTTTAATATCTTCTAAATTATGTTGTTCACCTATTTTTAATTTTATTATATTTTTATATAAGGCTTCTTTACTTATCATCTTTTGGCTAACTGCTTCTATAGTTGTTACAACAATTCCTGTTTTCATTTCTTGAAGCTTATTTAATGCATCTATTCTTTCATATGGTAAGTCTTTACTTTCTGCTATATAATCATATGTTACTATTTCTTTTTTTGGTAAATATATTACTTTATCTGTAAAATAGTTTAAATCATTTACTATTTTTTTTGCTTGAATTTCATTATATGTTATTAAACAGATTGGTTTTTTTACAAATTCTCTTGTCCCTGCTAAAATTTGTACCATCCCAACGTCTGTTAAGCCCGATATAGCTATCGGGCTTTTTTTATTTTCTATGTTTTTTACATATTCGCAAAATTTAAGGTTTTTTCCTAATTCGCCTAGTATTGTATTCATTTTTTATCCTTTCTTAGTTTTGTTTATACTTAAATATGCATTTTACATTTTAACAACTAATTTATCAAATTTTGAATATATATAATTAACTAATTTGTTCATAAATTCATTTGGTGGAATCTCTTTTTTTGCAACCATGTCTAGTCCTTTTTCCCAACTAGCAGTAAGTTTAGGATTTAGCATATCTGGCATAGCATAACTTGTAACATCATAGATTGCTTCTCCTTTTTGAGTAGGTGTAACAATTTGAGTTTTAGAATTTATTTCTATGTATTTTATTTTTTCTAATTTTTTAATTATTTCTCCTCTTGTTGCACTTGTTCCTATTCCTGCTCCTTTTATTTGTTC
>CALXZB010000037.1 GCA_944393125.1 uncultured Clostridia bacterium
GTTATAAGGAAAGTTTAGCTTATTCAAAATTTTGAAGTGAGTTACTTATATAAAAATATTTTAATATAAGTATAAAACCTATTTACATCTAAATTTGTGGTAGTACGTGCCAATAAAAGCATTAAACAGTAACATAGCAACTAAATTGTTTTTTTAAAACTATTGTTAAAAAAATAATACTTTGATATAATGCAATTAAAATATCGTAGGAGGAGTAAAAATGGAAGAAAATAAATGTGAATGCGGATGCAATGGAAAAGATGAATTTTTAAATTCATTATGTGAAAAATATTTGCCTATAAAAGACAATTTAATACAAATTTTAAATGAAGTACAAGAACATTATGGATACATACCAATGAATGCACAAAAAGTTTTATCTGAATTTTTAAATGTACCTATGGCTGAAATATATGGTGTAGTAACATTTTATTCACGATTTACATTAAAGCCAAAGGGAAAATATAATATAGCTGTATGCTTAGGAACAGCTTGTTATGTAAAAGGCTCACAAAAAATAATGGATAGATTAAAGGAAAGATTAAAAATAGAACCTGGAGAAACAACAGCTGATGGTAAATTTTCAATTGAAGAAACAAGATGCGTTGGAGCTTGCGGATTAGCACCTGTGTTTACAGTTAATGGGGAAGTATATGGAAAAGCCACAGTACAATTACTTGATAAAGTATTAGATGAACTATCAAAATAAAAATAGTAAGCAAATTTTCAAAGGAGGGCAATTTGAGAATGAAAAATTTACAAGAAATTAATAAAATAAGAGAAGAAAAAAGAAAAGAACTAGATTTAAGAGTAAATACTCAAGCAGATACTAGAGAAAAGCATATACTAGTATGTCATGGAACAGGATGTACATCTTCAAAGTCACCAGAGATACTAAATAACTTCAGGAAAATACTAGAGGAAAAAAATATTACAAATGTTAGAGTTATAATGACAGGATGTTTTGGCCTTTGTGCAAAAGGACCTATTGTAATAATTAGACCTGAAGATACATTTTATTCAAATGTTACACCAAATGATTGTGAAGAAATTATTCAAACTCATATTATTGAAGGAAAAAAAGTTGAAAGATTACTTTGCAAAGATATTGATGGAAGTGTAGTAAATAGTCTAGATGAACTAAATTTTTATAAAAAACAAAAAAGAATTGCACTTAAAAATTGTGGAGTTATTAATCCAGAATGTATTGATGAATATATTGCTTTTGATGGATACAAAGCATTAGAAAAAGTTTTAAAAGAAATGACTCCAGATCAAGTTATTGAGGAAATAAAAGCATCAGGGTTAAGAGGACGTGGAGGAGCTGGATTTCCAACAGGTAAAAAGTGGGAACTTACACGAAGTTATAAGTCAGAACAAAAATATGTAGTATGTAATGCTGATGAAGGAGACCCAGGAGCTTTTATGGATAGAAGCATACTTGAGGGTGATCCTCATTCTGTTATAGAAGCTATGGTGATTGCAGGATATGCTATAGGTGCTAATAAAGGATATATATATGTAAGAGCTGAATATCCGATAGCGGTAAAAAGACTTGAAATAGCGATAAAACAGGCTAAAGAATATGGGATTCTTGGAAATAACATTTTTGAAACAGCTTTTTCATTTGATATAGAAATCCGTTTAGGTGCAGGAGCATTCGTTTGTGGAGAAGAAACAGCTCTATTGGAATCAATTGAAGGAAAACGTGGCCAGCCAAGAGTAAAACCTCCATACCCAGCAGAAAGTGGTTTGTGGGGTAAACCAACACTTATCAATAATGTTGAAACTTTTGCTAATATTACTAGAATTTTGTTAAATGGAGCAGAATGGTATTCATCAATTGGAACAGAAACTTCAAATGGAACAAAGGTATTTGCATTGGGTGGAAATGTAAATAATATAGGATTAGTAGAAGTACCAATGGGAACAACACTTAGAGAAATTGTATTTGATATAGGTGGAGGTATTCCAAATGGAAGGCAGTTCAAAGCAGCTCAAACAGGAGGACCTTCTGGAGGATGTATACCAGTGGAACACTTAGACACTCCAATAGATTATGAATCTTTAAAAACAATTGGTTCTATGATGGGCTCAGGTGGTTTAATAGTAATGGATGATACTAAGTGTATGGTTTGCTTGGCAAAATTTTACCTTGAGTTTACAGTAAGTGAAAGTTGTGGAAAATGTACTCCTTGTAGAATTGGAACTAAAAGAATGCTTGAAATATTAGAAAAATTATGTTCTGGCGAGGGTTCAGAATATGATATTTATAAATTAGAAAAATTAGCAGTAAATATTCAAAAATCAAGTATTTGTGGATTAGGACAAAGTGCACCAAATCCTGTAATAAGTACTTTGAAGTATTTTAGAGAAGAATTCAGACAACATGCAATAGAAAAAGAATGTAAAACTCTTGAATGTAAAGCATTATCAAATATAACAATTGACCCAGAAAAATGTAAAGGGTGTGGATTATGTCAAAAACATTGTCCAGTTAATGCGATTGAAGGCCAAGGAAGAGAAAAAAGAGTTATAAACCAAGAAAAATGCATAAAATGTGGAACATGTTTAACTAATTGTCCTTTCCATGCAATTGGAAATTAAAAATAATAGATAAATTTATTTTGCACAAATAAGGAGGAAAAAATAAATGGTAACATTAACAATAGATGGAATAGAGGTAAAAGCTCCAGAGGGTTCAACAATATTAGAAGCGGCAAAAATAGCAGGAATAGATATCCCAACATTATGCTTTTTGAAAGATATAAATGAAGTTGGAGATTGTAGAATGTGTATAGTAGAGGTAGAAGGAAGAAGAGGATTTGCAACATCATGTATTCAAAAAGTAGAAGAAGGAATGGTAGTACATACACATACTCCTAATGTATTAGAAGCAAGACATGTAATATTAGATTTAATAATCTCAAATCATGCAAAAGACTGCTTAACTTGTACACGTTCTGGAAACTGTGAATTACAATCATTAGCTGTAAAATTTAATGTTTTAAATGTAGAATTTCCGGGGGAAATGACAAAACACAAAATTGATGATCTATCACCATCAATAGTAAGAGACTTTAATAAATGTATATTATGCAGAAGATGTGTTGCAGCATGTAAAAATGTACAAAAAATAGGAGCAATTGATTGTATTAATCGTGGATTTGAATCTTGTATATCAACAGTAGGAGATCATAGTTTAAATGATGTAAATTGTACAAATTGTGGACAATGTATACAGGCTTGCCCAACAGGAGCACTACATGAAAAAGAAACAATAGATGATGTATGGGTAAAACTAAAAGATCCTGATAAATATGTAGTTGTTCAAACTGCTCCATCAGTAAGAGTTGCATTAGGTGAAGAATTTGGAATGCCTATTGGAACAAATGTGACAGGAAAAATGGTAACAGCATTAAAAAGATTAGGATTTGATAAAGTATTTGATACAAACACAGGAGCAGATTTTACTATAATGGAGGAAGCTACTGAATTTATTGAAAGAGTACAAGAAAAAGGTGTATTACCAATGATAACTTCATGTTCACCAGGTTGGGTAAAATATATAGAAATGAACTATCCAGAATTATTACCACATCTTTCAAGTTGTAAATCACCACATCAGATGTTTGGAGCTTTAATAAAATCATATTTTGCACAAAAAGAAGGAATTGATCCAAACAAAATTTATATGGTATCTGTAATGCCATGTATTGCTAAAAAGTTTGAAAGACAAAGAGCAGAAATGAAAGTTAATGGAATAGATGATGTGGATAATGTAATTACAACTAGAGAACTAGCAAGAATGATAAAACAAGCTAATATAGAATTTACAGAATTAGAAGATTCTCAGTTTGATAATCCTATGGGAGAAGCAACAGGAGCAGCAGCAATTTTTGGAACAACCGGTGGAGTTATGGAAGCAGCGCTAAGAACAGCACAAGACATATTAACATGCCAGGATTTACCTAAAATTGATTTTGAAGCTGTAAGAGGGGGAGATGGAATAAAGCGTGCTACTGTAAATATCGCTGGAAATGACATTAAAGTTGTAGCAGCAAGTGGACTTGCAAATGCACAAAAAATAATGGAAGAAATCAAAAGTGGAAAAGCTGATTATCAATTTGTTGAAATAATGGCATGCCCTGGAGGTTGTATTATGGGAGGAGGACAGCCAATTAAAAACTCCAAAATTAGAAGAGAAGTTGATGTTAGAAAATTGAGAGCAGATGCTTTATACACAATTGATGAAAAAAGTAAAATCAGAAAATCTCATGAAAATCCAATTTTACAAAAAATATATAAAGACTTTTTAGGAAGGCCTGGAGGAAAAAAAGCACACGAATTATTACATACTTCGTATGGTGAACGCCCTAAGTATAAGATATAAAAATATACTAGACTTTTATGTAGAAAATGTAAAAAAAATGTAATATAAATGTAACATAAAAAAAGTTGACAAAAAAAATTTAAGATAGTAAAATTAGAATGAAATATTAAAAATAGGAGAGAAAAAAATGGGGAAGAAAAAAACAAAAAACAAAAGAAATTCAGAATTAAGAGTAATATTTTTCGTAATATTAATAGCAGCAGCATTATTTATAATATCAACATACGCATGGTTTACTACACAAAGAAACATATCAATTACTAACCTAAAAGGAACAGTAGAAGTTGCTGATGGACTAGAAGTATCATTAAATGCAAAAAATTGGTCAAGCAAAATAATATTAGGAACAGAAGAAGGTGAATATAACATAACTAATTCTTCTAATGATTATGGTCCATATGCAGGTCATAGAAATATATCACCATCAGAAATGTTACCAGTATCAACATTAGGGTTGGTTGATAGTACAGGAACTATGAAAAATGTACAAATGCTTAGAGGAAAAGTAGATGATTTAACTAAATTAACTAATATAGTAGCTATGGATGAAAGCAAAAGCGATGCAAATGATCCACAATTTCCAGGATATTTTGCATTTGACATATTTTTAAAAAATACTTCTAGAAGGGATGAAGCAGAAGTTCTACAATTAAATTATGATTCTTCATTACAAATAACAGAAGCAGATAAAAGTGTAACAGGATTACAAAACACTGCAAGAGTTGCTTTTGCTAGATTTGGTAGTACAAATGAAGATGGAACATGGACAGGTGTAGCAGATGTGTCTGAAATTAACCAATCAACAATTTTACAAGAAACAGGAGCTGTACCAGATGGAGATGTTTATATAACAGATGTTGCAATATGGGAACCAAATTCAAATGACCATGTACAATATATTGTAGATAATAACAATAAAATAACTTGGTCAACAGGTGATTCTGCACTATATGCAACTAAAGATCTTGGCGGTGGACGTAAAGGATTTGATTTAACAACACAAATGCCAACATATGCTTTAAAATCTGAAGCTATAGGTCAAACAATTGATGATATTTATAAATGGGATGGAACTAATAATTCAACATTACAAAAACAAGTAGTACTTCAAACAACAAAAACAAGTGAAGCTGATTATAGAATAAATGAGGGTGTACAAAATCTTATAAGTACATCTGATGCATCAGGTGCAACAGAGTTTACAATAGCACCAAATAGTATTGTTAGATTAAGAGTTTATGTATGGTTAGAAGGCCAAGATGTTGACTGTATCAACTATGCTTCACATGGTGGAGGAATAACACTTAATTTAGGATTAGTAAAAGGATCTACAGAAGGATCAAAATATTAAAATAAAAAGGCACTTAATCAAAGTGCTTTTTTTATGGATAATTCCAAGTGTAAAATATGTAGTATTAATGTTGAATGATAGAAAAAATGTAATATAAATGTCATAAAAATGTAACACAAAACAGCTTGTGATTAAACAAAAAATGGTGTATAATTTAATAAATAGTTATCGATTTATTTATAAAAACCAAAAACTGGAGGTTGCAATGGCAGAAGACAAATTAGTAAGAGAAACAAAAGAAATAGAAGATGAAATATTTTTCAAAGGATATGAAGATTTTGACGATAATGAAGAAAAAGAAGAAGTTAAAAAGAAGCGAAATTTGTCAAAAATAGAAGAAGGGATAAAAAGTAGTAAAAGAGGAAGAGGTAGACCAAGAAAAAATCCGGATTTAATATATCCTGCAACAAATAAGAAAAATACATCAAATAAACTAAGTCAAATAAAAATGCATACGGAAAATAACATTACAGAAATAAAATTAAAATATAATAGTTATAAAATAGAATTACAAAAAAATGAATATAATATATATACAGAAATTAATGAAACATCTTATATAATAGTTAGAGAACCATATTTGAGAGTTGTTTCAGGTAATACATATATACTTTTAGAAAGAAAAGATGAAGAATATATAATAACAACAAATCAAAATTTTAAAGTAAATTATGTTATAGATAATTTAGAGAGAAAAAACAATGTAGTTAATTTTAAACTTACTAATTTAACAAAAATTGAAGCAAATTCAGAAGGGTTAATTTTTGAAATCGATGAAGAAAAAGTTATAGAAAATAATTTAGATGATAATAGAACATTAGTAATTTCAGAAGAAGATGGTAAAGTTTATTTGCCATATACAAAAGAAGAAGTGAAAGAAAATTTAATACAAAATAAAGGTAAAAAAATATCTGAGTTGATTGAACAAAATTATATTTTACCATTAGATAGATACAAAAATTCAATGAAAGCTAGATTTAGAGAAGGATATAATTTGATGCGAAAAAAAGAAGGAAAATCAAAAAGAAGTGCATTTATGCTAGGCCTAGAGCTAATGTTTGAAACTAATTTGCATCCAGCTATAATTTCAGCTTGTAAAAATTTAGAAGAATTGGATATTTATCTGGATTGTTTAGAGGACAATGAATTAGAAAAATTTTCTTGTTTTAAAATCATTTATAAAAGTCTTCCAACAATAAGAAAAAAAGGAAAAATACAAGAATTTTAAAAGTACCAAAATTGGTACTTTTTTTGATAGTTAAATAATAGAAGTATGATTAAATTCTACAAAAATAGGTAAATATTACAAAAATGTTACAAATATTACATTTATATTAAGTTTTTCGAGTTTTGTTGTTTTTAAACTTCAAAAGTGTTATCCTTAATATAAGTAATAATGTAAAAAGGAGAAAAATTATGAAAAACACGAGATTATCTAAAAAAGTACAAATAGTTTTAGCAAGTATACTTACCATAATTGTTGCAATAATTCTATTTGGAATTTTAAATAGTCAAACAATGGCTGCTAGTGAAAATGATACTTGTCCGTATTGCAATGAAGGAACTTTAGTATTTTATTATGATACTACAGGACATGGATTGAGATGTAATAATTGTAATAGTTGGTATTATAAAAATAATCATTCTCTTGTAGAAGATGGATATGAGCCTAATAAAAACAGAACACATCAATTAAAAATTTATTGTTCTGATTGTGGGTTTAAATCTGAAACGACAAGAAATTGTTCACCAGGAGCATGGTATCACAAAGAAGGAACTGAAATGCACTATAAATATTGCACACTTTGTGGATATTATATAACTCAAGCAAACTGCCATGATGATAATGAAGATGGTGTATGTGAAGATTGTGGATGGGATGGAATGCATGTACATTCTTATTCTACAAACTATGTAAACAATAATAACGGAACACATACTGAGAAATATACTTGTTCATGTGGAGATTCATATGACGGAAGTACGGTAAATTGTTCATATGATAGCAAAATAAGCAATGGAAATGGTACACATAGTGCAAGTTGCACAGTATGTGGATATAATCTAACAGAAAATTGTATAGAAACAATAGATGCTGAAAAGCCAGCAACATGTACAGAAGAGGGGCTAACAGAAGGAAAACATTGTTCAGTATGTAACGAAGTAATAGTAGAGCAAGAAGTAATACCAGCATTAGGCCATACAGAAGTAATAGATGAAGGAAAAGAAGCAACATGTACAGAAGAGGGATTAACAGAAGGAAAGCATTGTTCTGTATGTGAAGAAATATTGGTAGCACAAGAATCAATACCAGCATTAGGACATAAAGAAGTAGTAGACCAAGCAGTAGAACCAACATGTACAGAAGAGGGATTAACAGAAGGAAAGCATTGTTCTGTATGTAATGCAGTAACAGTAGAACAAGAAACAATACCAGCATTAGGACATACAGAAGTAATAGATGAAGGAAAAGA
>CALXZB010000038.1 GCA_944393125.1 uncultured Clostridia bacterium
TATCATGAAAGGAGTTGCTCTGCTATATAGCTAAAGCCTACAATACTACCGGCATAGCCGGAAGCTTACAATACAGTTAAAAGATGGTGTCCTAACAGGACACCATCTAGAGCCTCTGAATTAATTTGGTTTAAAGTCCGCAGCTTCCTGCGCATTTTTCTTTTCTTCCAGTGTCAGCTCATATATGAGCTTATCAATCTGGTCTCTGACCTCATCAGTCCAATTGAATTCAATGTTGTTTTCCATGTTGTATTTCTCCTTTTTTTGTCCACCAATACGGGGACTTAATATGGGGATTGCTATTTATATTATAACATTTTACATAAAACATGTCAATTTCACACACACTCTCTCTGCAATCTATTTGGATTCCTCTTTTATTCCCAAAATTTTTTTAGCTCTTTCTACATCATCTTGGTTTGCTTGTCTTACGTTTTCTAATTCATATTTCAATCCTAATTTTTCCCATTTATATTTTCCCATGTTATGATATGGGAGAATTTGAATATTTTCAACAGTCTTTAATGATTTAATAAATTTTTTTAATTTTAACAGGTCTTGTTCATCATCAGTATATCCTGGCACAAGTACTTGTCTAATCCAAATTTTTATATTATTTTCGCTTAAATATTGTGCAAATTCAAGCTCTCTTTTATTTGATACACCAACTAATTTTTTGCATTTTTCATCATCAATATGTTTTATATCAAGTAATACTAAATCTGTATATTTCAAAACTTCTTTTATATCATCTGTAATAGCAACAATACCAGATGTGTCTATACATGTATGGATACCTTCTGCTTTTAATTTTTTAAATAATTCTATCAAAAACTTTACTTGTAGAAGTGGTTCTCCTCCTGTTACAGTTACTCCTCCTCCTGATAGTAGCATATAGTTTTTATATCTTTTGATTTTTTCAAAAATATCATCTAATGACTTATATTCTCCACCTTTCATATCCCATGTATCTCTATTATGGCAATATTTACATTGTAAATGGCACCCTTGTAAAAACAATACAAATCTAATTCCAGGTCCATCAACTGTACCAAAACTTTCTATAGAATGTACTTTTGCATAATATTTTTTATCAATTTCCATCTTGACCTCCAATTTAATAATTTACTTTTTTAGATTTTATATTAATTTTCTTAAAATTTCAATAGTTTGATTTATTAAAAACAAAACCGGTACAAATCGCACCGGTATAATATTTCAAAATCTAAATTCTTTCATGAATTGTTCTATTTATAACATCTAATTGTTGTTCTCTTGTAAGTTTTGTAAAATGAACTGCATATCCTGAAACTCTTATAGTTAATTGTGGATATTTCTCTGGATGTTCCATAGCATCTTCAAGTAGTGCTCTATCAAATACGTTAACATTAATATGATGACCTGTTTGAGCAAAATATCCGTCAAGCATACTAACCAAATTATTTACTTTTGATTTTTCATCTTGTCCAAGAGTTCCTGGTGTAATTGAAAATGTGTATGATATTCCATCTTCAGAATCTTCAAATGGTAACTTTGCAATTGAATTCATTACTGCTAATGCTCCATTTACATCTCTTCCATGAAGTGGATTTGCACCTGGTCCAAATGGTTCTCCATCACGTCTACCATCTGGTGTATTTCCTGTTGCTTTACCATATACGACATTTGATGTTATAGTTAAAATTGATAATGTATGTTTTGAATTTCTGTATGTTGGATGTTTTTTCAATTTTAATAAGAATTTTCTTACTACTTCTACTGCAATACTATCAACTCTATCATCATCATTTCCGAATTTTGGATAATCACCTTCTACTTTATAATCAACTGCTAATCCTGTTTCATCTCTTATGACTTTTACTTTAGCATATTTTATTGCAGATAGTGAATCAGCTACTACTGATAATCCTGCAACTCCACATGCCATAGTTCTTATTATATCTTTGTCATGTAATGCCATTTCTATTGCTTCATAAGAATATTTATCATGCATATAGTGAATTGCATTTAATGCTTTTATATATATTTTAGCAACATAATCCATCATTTGATCAAATTTATCCATTACTTCATCATAATCTAAATATTCTGATTTAATAGATTCAAATTTTGGTGTTACTTGTTTTCCTGATTTTTCATCTCTACCACCATTTATTGCATATAATAAAGTTTTAGCTAAGTTTGCTCTTGCACCAAAGAATTGCATTTGTTTTCCTATTTTCATAGGCGATACGCAACATGCTATTCCATAATCATCTCCAAGTGTTACTCTCATTACATCATCATTTTCATATTGTATTGAAGATGTTTTTATTGATAATTTTGCTGTATATTTTTTGAATCCATCTGGTAGTCTTGTTGACCATAATACTGTTAAGTTTGGTTCTGGAGCTGGTCCAAGATTTTCTAATGTATGCAAAATTCTAAATGAATTCTTAGTTACTAGTGTTCTTCCATCAACACCCATTCCTCCTATACTTTCAGTTACCCATACTGGATCTCCACTAAATAATTCATTATATTCTGGTGTTCTTAAAAATCTTACAAGTCTTAATTTCATAACAAAATGATCCATTATTTCTTGTGCTTGTTCTTCTGTAATTAGACCATTCTTTAAATCTCTTTCTATATAGATATCTAAGAATGTACTTGTTCTTCCTAGACTCATTGCAGCACCATTTTGATCTTTTATTGCTCCTAAATATCCAAAATATAGCCATTGTACTGCCTCTTTAGCATTTGAAGCTGGTTTAGAAATATCGAATCCATATTTTGATGCCATAACTTTTAATTGTTCTAATGCTTTTATTTGTTCAAATATTTCTTCTCTTTCTCTTATTACACTTTCTGAGAAATCATCTACATTTAGTATTTCTAAATCTTCTTTTTTAGCTTCAATTAACTTGTCTACTCCATATAATGCAACTCTTCTATAATCTCCTATAATTCTTCCTCTTCCATATCCATCAGGAAGCCCAGTTATTAAATGTGAACTTCTTGCAGCTCTAATATCTGGTGTGTATACACTAAATACTCCATCATTGTGTGTTTTTCTAACTGTATGAAATATTTGATCTACTTCTGGATCTACTTTTCTATTATATGCTTCGCAAGATTTTTCTACTATTTTGATTCCACCAAAAGGCATTATTGCTCTTTTTAATGGAGCATCTGTTTGAAGTCCCACTATTTCTTCTAATTCTTTATCTATATATCCTGCATCATGACTTGCTATAGTTGATATAGTTTCTGTATCTATGTCTAATACTCCACCTTCTGAGTCATGTTCTTTTTTATATAATTCTAAAACTTTATTCCATAGTTTTTGAGTTTTTTCAGTTGTACCTGTTAGAAAGCTTGAATTTCCTTCATATGGAGTATAATTTTTTTGTATAAAGTTTCTTACATCTATTTGTCTTTTCCATTCACCTTTTTCAAATCCATTCCATTCGTTAAATTCCATCATTTCAATCCTCTTCCTTTCTTTTTTTTATTATTATCTCAATTAAAATATTTATTCTTAATTTAATCTTTTGTTTCACCACATCTTATTATAATAATATTAATGTAATATGTCAATGACAAAAAACATTATTATTTATCATTTTTTATTATTTGAATTGTCGAACTTTGTCAACAAGATATTTGAGAAATTGGTAAAAAAACTTGATACATTTTTATAATTATGTTAATATATTTTATATTAAATTTTTAATATGATCTAAATTATTTTATCAATATTTTTTGATTTTCTATAATTAATTATCTTTATTTACCCAAACTATCTTTTAAAATTATAAATATTTATTTGCGCGCAATAAGTATTTTAACATATTAAAAATTTAATCAATTTATTTAAAGAAAGGATTTTTTATGAAGATAAAAAAAGTAATTGTATTAATATTAATTTTTTTAATGATTTTAAACATATTTCAAAATTCAGTTTCCGCTATAAACATGAATGAAGCATATATTGAAAATTTAGGTCAATGTGAAATGCATTTACAATATTGGAAAGAAAGTGAAAATATATGGAGTTATATAATAACTACTATGGTTGGTTATAGAATTAATGGTAATCTACATTATGCCTATTGTATGCAACAAGATAGAAAAGGGGTCGGAATTGATCAAGAAAGCTATAGTGTAAAGGTTACTGAAATGCTAAAAGATGAAAAAGTTTGGAGAGCCATAATTAATGGTTTTCCATATAAAACACCAGAAGAATTAGGTGTTTCAAATGTTCAAGATGCATTTGTTGCTACAAAACAAGCAATCTATTGTGTAATATACAATTGGAATGTTGATACACGTTATAGAGGTGCAGATGAACAAGGTTGGCAAATTGTTAATGCTATAAGGAATATTGTAAATTCAGCACGAAACGGTACTCAAACTCCTAATAATTCAAATGTAATCTCAATAAATAAATTAGGAGATTTTAAAAAAGATTCAAATGATTTTTATTCACAAGAATTTATTGTAAGTAGTACTGTTGATATGAGTAATTATATTGTTTCTAATTTAGAAAATTTTCCAGAAGGAAGTTATTCTTCTGATATGAATAATAACCCCAAAACGCAATTTTTATCTGGAGAACATTTTAAAATACTAATACCTTCTAAAAATATTTTAAATAATTTTATTGGAAAAATAAAAGTTTCTGGTAAAGTAAAAACATATCCTATTTTTTATGGTGCAAGCTATGATTCCATTCATCAAGACTATGCTTTAACTTATGATTCTTTTGACACAGTCAATATAGAAACTACTATGGAAGTAAATTCAAACAAATCTGCTATAAAATTAATAAAAAGAGATAGTGAAAGCAATGTTCCAATTAAAGATGTAGAATTTAATTTTAAATATTCTGATGGTTCAAATATTGGTAATTATTTTACAGATGAAAATGGTATTATTTATATTGAAAATTTAAAACCCGGAAAAATAATTGTAACAGAATTAAATACTCAATCAAAATATATTTTAGATGAAACTCCATTAGAAATAACTTTAAACTATGATGAAGTAAAACAAATTGAATTCTCTAATAAATTAAAAAAAGGTAATTTAAAAATAATAAAAGTTGATAAAGATAATAATAATATTTTTTTAAGTGGTGTTGAATTTGATTTAATTGATTGTAATGGAAATGTAATTTCAAGTATAATAACAGATAAAAACGGTTGTGCAGAAGTTAATGATTTAAATATTGGCAACTACATTTTAAGAGAGAAATCAACAAATACTGACTATAAATTATCTTTAGATAAAGATATAACCATAGAATGGGGAAAAACTGTTGAATTAAAACTCGAAAACGAAAAAATTAAAGGTCAAATTAAAATTATAAAAATAAGTGAAGATGATAATCCAACTACTGGTGATAAAGCTAATAGTCCTCTTGAAAATGTAGAATTTGAAGTTTATGATGTCAATGGAAAAATTGTCGATACTCTAACCACTGATGAAGATGGTACTGCACTTACAAAATTGTTACCTAAAGGTAAGTATATAATTAAAGAAAAAAAATCAGCAGATGGCTATTTATTAGATGATAATCCTTATTCTGTTGAAATAAAAAATGATGGCGAAATCGTAGAAATTACACTTTTTAATAAATCTATTCCATATATTGAAATTCCTAAATTACCTGTAACAGGGTATTAATTCATATTAATTTATTTCCCTTACTTACTTGATTTTTTTTAGTTTTGTATATATAATTTAAAAGCCAATTTATAAAATACTTATTATATAATATTAGATTAATTGGTTTACTAAAGTTTAAAATTTGTATTTTAAAGAAAGGATTAATTATGGACAAAATTGCGCAAAAAATATCAGAAGAATTAAGTATAAAATATATACAAGTAGAAAACACTATAAAATTGATTGATGATGGAAATACTATACCTTTTATAGCCAGATATAGAAAAGAAGTTACAGGTGGCCTAAGTGATGAAATTCTTAGAGACTTAGGTGAAAGACTATCATATCTTAGAAACTTGGAAACTCGTAAAAATGAAATTATAAAATTAATTGATGAACAAGGAAAATTGACAGATGAATTAAGTATTGCAATAGAAAATGCGGAAACTCTTTCTGAAGTAGAAGATTTATATAGGCCTTTTAAGCAAAAGAAAAAAACTAGAGCAACTGTCGCTAAAAGTAAAGGATTAGAGCCTTTAGCTAATGTTATTTGGGAACAACAAGAAACTAAGCCAATAGCTGAAATTGCTTCATCATATATAAATATTAATAATTTATCTGAAAATGATAAAAAAGATAAAGATAAAATTGTTTCTTCTGCCGATGAAGCTATTCAGGGAGCATTAGATATAATAGCAGAAAATATTTCTGATAATGCAAAATATAGAAAATACATAAAAAGGGTTTGCTATAGAGAAGGTTCTATTGTTACTACATCAGTAGATTCAAATTTACATTCTAATTATGAAATGTATTATGATTTCTCTGAACTGGTACATAAACTTCCTAGTCACAGAATCTTAGCAATAAATAGAGGTGAAAATGAAAAATTTCTAAAAGTTTCTATTACAAAGCCTCAAGAGAAAATTTTATATTATATGCAAAAAGATATTATTAAAGGAAATACTCAATTTAAAGAAATGCTTGAAAATACAATTTTAGATGCTTTTCAAAGATTAATTGAGCCTTCAATAGAAAGAGAAATACGTTCTGATTTAACAGAAAAAGCTGAAGAAAAAGCAATTAAAGTATTTGGTCAAAATGCAAAACAATTATTATTAAGTGCTCCAATAAAAGGAAAAACTGTAATGGGGTTTGATCCTGCATATAGAACTGGCTGTAAAATCGCTATTATTGATGAGACAGGCAAAGTTTTAGACACAACTACTGTTTACCCTACTGCTCCTCAAAACGATACAGAAGGTGCAAAAAATATTTTATTACCTTTAATAAAAAAAGACCATGTAGATATTATTGCAATTGGTAATGGTACTGCTTCTCGAGAATCTGAATTATTTATTTCAAATTTGATTAAAGATGTGTCTCATGAAATTTGCTATGTAATAGTTAGTGAAGCTGGTGCTTCTGTATATTCTGCTTCAAAATTGGCTACTGAAGAATATCCTGATATAAATGTATCTATAAGAGGTGCAATTTCAATTGCACGTAGATTACAAGACCCTCTTGCTGAATTAGTAAAAATTGATCCTAAGGCCATTGGAGTTGGGCAATATCAGCATGATGTTAATCAAAAAAAGTTGTCTGAAAGTTTAACAGGTGTAGTTGAAGATAGTGTTAATAAAGTCGGTGTTGATGTAAATACTGCTACTCCTTCCTTACTTTCATATGTCTCTGGAATTAATAACACTATTGCAAAAAATATTGTTAAATATAGAGATGAAAATGGAAAAATAAGTGAAAGAAAAGAATTGTTAAAAGTTCCTAAATTAGGTAAAGTTGCTTATGAACAATGTGCTGGTTTTATTAGAATTCCTAATGGAAAAAATCCTATTGAAAATACAGCTGTTCATCCGGAAAGTTATGAGGTTGCAGAAAAGCTTTTAAATTTACTCGGTTTTAAAGTAGAAGATTTGCGTAATAAAGAAAGTTTAAATATTCTTCGTACTAAATTAGAAAATATTAATGTTAGCGAAATTTCATCTAAGCTTGATGTTGGTGAACTAACTTTATCTGACATAATAGCTGAACTTTCTAAACCCGGTCGTGATCCAAGGGAAGATATGCCAAAACCAGTTCTTCGTAATGATGTTCTAAAATTTGAAGATTTAACAGAAGGAATGATTCTTACTGGAACTGTTCGCAATGTAATAGACTTTGGTGCTTTTATTGATATAGGTGTTAAATATGATGGTCTTGTCCATATATCTGAAATGAGTACTTCTTATATAAAATCACCTTCTGATGTAGTTTCTGTTGGAGATATTGTTAAAGTAAAAGTTATTAAAATTGATTCTGAACGAAAAAAAGTTGGTTTATCTATGAAAATATAAACTAGTAAATATCCCCCGGCTAAGCCGGGGGCTTTTTATCTTACGCCTAAAAGGCTTTTTTGCAAGCAGAGCCTCAAGGC
>CALXZB010000039.1 GCA_944393125.1 uncultured Clostridia bacterium
TATACACCGATAAAGCCATTAAACAGGAACAAATTTTATAAAAGAGACTTTACTATATATAATAAGGTCTCTTACTTTATATTTTTAATATCTTCTGTTTCGACAGTTTTTTATGCCACAACTACAATTGTCATCATTATTATCATTACATATAATATTATTATCTTCAATTCTTGCAACAACTTTTCCACTACTGTTAACGATAGATAATGTTGAATCCGAATTATTTTCACAATCACAACCTAAACATTGGCTATTCCTAAAAAATTTTATATTTTTAAAAATACAATCTAAAAATGCTACAATAAATGCCAAAATTCCAAGTGCTATTGATACAATTACAAGTATTGTACTGTTAAATATTGCCGATATTATCAAAAATATTGAAAAAAAAGCAAAACCAATTAAAATTGGACAATTAATAATCCTTTCAAAAATAATTGCAAATATAATTGTTGCAAAAACTATAGAGAAAAAAACAAGTAAATTCATAATTATATCTCCTCCTATATATTTGATATATTTTATGAATTTAATTGTTTTTCTGTTACTCATATATAACATTTAATAAGTACAAACCATTAGGTGGAAGTGTTTTACCTGCATTTTCTCTTTTTTTGCTTTCTATTATTTCAGCCACTTTTTCTGGCTCTATTTTTCCAATTCCTACATCTACTAATGTTCCTGCAATTATTCTTACCATATTGTACAAAAATCCATTTCCTGTTAACTCAATATATATTCTATCTTCTTTTTTATATACCTTTGCTTCATATATTGTTCTGATACTACTTTTATTACTTGTTCCACTAGCTTTAAATGCTTTAAAATCATGTTCTCCTTCAAAATACTTTACAGCTTGGTTCATTTTTTCTACATCTAGTTTGGGCTGTATATGGGTTTCCAAATTTCTATATATTGCACTTCCTTCTTCTGTATTATTTATAATATATCTATAAGTTTTCTTTTTACAGCTTAGTCTACTATGAAACTTTTCATCAACTTCCTCAGCTTTTTTTATAACAATTGATCTTTTTAATTTTGAATTTATTGCTATTGCAAATTTTTCTATTGGTATTTGTGAATTAGTTTTAAAATTTGCAACTTGCCCTAATGCATGTACTCCTGCATCTGTTCTACCTGATGCATTTAATTCAATTTCTTCTCCTGTTATACTTTTTATTGCCTGTTCAATAGTTCCTTGAATATTTAACTTATTAGGCTGTTTTTGCCATCCATTAAAGTCTTTTCCGTCATATTCAATTGTCAATTTGATGTTTCTCATTTTTTTCCTCTTTTTTCTTAAATATATTTTTGATTTTTTTATAAATATTATTAGCTTCTTTTTTATCTTTTGCTTCATTTAATCTTTTTGTAACTATATTATTTATTAATATTTTTTTCAAAACATCTTCTCTAACATCTGCAATTAATGTTCCATCTTTTGCAACTGAAACTTTTCCCGTTTCTTCAGATACGATTATTGCTATTGCATCTGATTCTTTTGATATTCCTATTCCCGCTCTGTGACGAGTTCCTAGCTCCTTAGCTATATCTTGATCTCCTGCTAATGGCAACATACATGCAGATGCAGCTATTTGATTATTGCTTATTACAACAGCACCATCATGTAAAGGTGTATTAGGAACAAATATGTTTACTAATAATTGTGGTGATACTTCTGCATTCATTGGAATTCCTGTGTTTATTATATCTTTTATTTGTATATCTCTTTCAATTACTATTAGTGCTCCAGTTTTACTTTTTGCTAATTCATATACAGCTATAACAACTTTATATATATCCTCTTTAGTCTTGGTTATTATATCTTTATCAAATCCAAAAAATCTAGAAAATTTATTTGTTCCTCCTAGTTGCTCTAACGCTCTTCTTATTTCTGGTTGAAAAATTATTATAATTAAAATTACACCCCAATCCATTACTCTTGAAAGTATAAAATTTAATATTTTTAAATTAAGTAATCCACTTAATGCTGTTGTTATTATTAATAGTGCAATTCCCTTTACTAATTGCCATGCACGTGAATCTTTTACTATTCTTAGCAATTCATATGCTAAAAATATTACTATTGCTATATCTAATATTACTGAGACTAATTTAATAGGATATTCTTGCAATAATTTTATATATGATAATATATTTTGTTCATAAAAATTACTTATAATATTTCCTATATTACTCATTTAATTATCATCATCCTTTCTAGCTTAATGCTAACATTACATAGTAAATACAAGTTGAGCATGATGCTAATATCATTGCAGACAATAAAACTATTACTACTATTTTCCCTAATATTTCTTTTTTACTAGATTTGTTTTTTTCTTTTTGCTTTATATCTTTTCTGTTCATTTAATATCTTCCTTTCTTTTTTAGCTCTTTTTTAATTATATCATATTTTTAGTGTTTTTCAATAGTATTGTATTCTACAATTAGCATATTTTGTATATTTCAAATATTTTCTTCTCTGCTTCTTTTAATTTTGTTTTGTCATTTGCACAAACATATGCTAAAAAGTCATATTTAGTAACTTCATCTCCTATTTTTTTGTTTAATATTATACCAACACTAGAATCAATTTTATCTTCTTTTGTTGTTCTTCCAGCCCCTAAGTAACAAGCCACTTTTCCAATTTCTTCTGCATTTATTTCTTTAATAACTCCTACTCTTTCAGAAACAACTGCTGATACATATTTTGATTTTTCAAATTTATTTGTGTCTTCTAAGTAACTTATATCTCCTCCTTGATTTTGAACCATTTCTTTAAATTTAGCATATCCCTTGCCATTTTCAATATTTTTTATCATTTTCAATTTGTTTTCTTCTAAGCTTTCTCCTTTTCCTGCAAGTTGAATCATATTTGCTCCTAACTCTAGAACTATTTCTTTTAAATCTTTTGGCATATCACCTTTCAAAAAATTTACCGCTTCTACTACTTCTAAAGAGTTTCCTACTGCATATCCTAAAGGTTGATCCATTGATGTTAAAACACATTTAACTTCTTTTCCAGCTAGTTTTCCTATTCTTACCATTTGTTCAGCTAATTTTTGAGCACTTTCCTTTGTTTTCATAAAAGCTCCTTTTCCAAATGTTACATCAAGAACAATTTTGTTAGCTCCACTTGCTATTTTTTTACTCATAATACTTGAGGCAATAAGAGGAATATTTTCTACACAAGCTATTGAATCTCTAAGTGCATATATTTTCTTATCAGCTGGTGCCAAATTCGCTGTTTGTCCTATCATACTTATTCCTATTTTTTTTACATTTGAAATAAACTCATTTATTTCTATATTAGTTCTATATCCAGGTATAGACTCTAACTTGTCAACTGTTCCTCCTGTAAATCCTAATCCTCTCCCTGACATTTTGGCTACTGGTATTCCCATTGAGGCTATAATAGGGAGTAATATTATTGAAACTTTATCACCAACACCTCCTGTGCTATGTTTGTCTACAATATTTTTCCCTAATTCTGATAAATCCAAAATTTCTCCTGATTTTGCCATTGATATTGTTAAATCTGTTATTTCTCTGTCATTCATTCCGTTTATGTATATTGCCATTATTAAAGCAGATGCTTGATAATCTTTAATATTACCATTTGTATATTCTTTTACAAAATATTCTATTTCTTCTTTACTTAGTTCTTTAGCATCTCTCTTTTTTGAAATTATTTCTAATATATTCATTTATACCTCCTATAATTTATAATACTACAAAAATATTAAATAAAATGTTTTGTAAAAGTTTTTCTATGTATTGGGCATAGTCCAAACTCTCTTATTGCCTTTATGTGACTTGCTGTTCCATATCCTTTATGCTTTTCAAATCCATATTCAGGATAAATTTTATCCCATTCACGCATTATTCGATCTCTTGTAACTTTTGCTATTATAGATGCTGCAGCTATAGAGTAACATTTAGCATCACCTTTTATTATTGAATCA
Source organism: uncultured Clostridia bacterium (assembly GCA_944393125.1). GTDB lineage: Bacteria > Bacillota > Clostridia > TANB77 > CAG-508 > CAG-269. The sequence goes on from CALXZB010000039.1 coordinate 3,972, forward strand.
TATGGAATTCCAAGTGTATCAATATGATTTAATGCATCTACTAATATTAAATCAGGTTTTTGAGCTAATTCTTGTAATGAAATCGTTAACCCTTTTTTGGTTGCATTTAATATGTTTACTTCATCAATTTCATCTTGTCCTATTATAGCAACTCCATAGCTTATTGCTTCTTTAATAATTTTTTCATATAATTCTTCTCTTTTTTTCTCTGAAATTTTTTTTGAGTCATTTACACCTTCTATCATTGAGTCTGCTGGCATAATTACACTTGCTACAACCACTGGTCCTGCTAATGGCCCTCTTCCCGCTTCATCTATTCCACAAATAAATTTAAAACCTTTTTCTCGTAATTCATTTTCTTTTTCTTTTAATTGTAATAATCTTGTTTCTTCTTTTTCTTTCATTTTTTATTCACCACTTATGCTTTCTTCATTAGATAAATCTTTATTAATCTGGGTTAAAGTATGACTTCCATTATATCCTTTTGTGTTTATCACTTCTACATTTGCATTAGAAAAATCATATTTAACAATAAAATATCCATCTTCTTTTTCCTCTATATTTTCTATACCCATTTGCTTGATTATATCTTCATTTAAATAATAACAGTTTTCATTTAAGTCAATTTCTGTAATTTCTTTTGTTGCTTCTTTTACTTCTTCAGGAGCATTTTCTAATATTATTCCTTTTAAATATTCATTTTTTATTTCATTAATTTTATTTAAATCTTCCTCTTTTGTAGAATCTAAATTAACTGTTCTAAAACAAACTTCTTCTAATCCTTTTTTTGTTTCTGCTTGCATTAATAGCATATTTGTTCTTAAATCTTGATTTTTAGTTTCTATCATCATTTGCTTTGCAAAATTTATTATTAAAGCAATTCCTACTAATACCAAAATAGTTATTATCAATAAAAATATTGTTGATTTTCCACTTTCTTTTTTCATATTATTCCTCCGCAAATATATTATATATATTGTGAAGTGTATTTTCAAGCAAATGTTAAAAATATTTATGTTTTTACATTATTTTCACAATTTTTTCACAAATATGGTTTAATATAATAAATGAAAAAATTAAGGAGGCATTTATTATGGAAGAAAATGAAAACAAATTTGAAGTAGTTTCAAGCAAAACTTTAAGAAATGACTTTAAGCCATCAAATGGGTTTGGAAAAAATGTTTTGTTGCCATTTTTTAGTGGTATAGCTGGATGTGCTTTAGTTATAGGTACTTGTTTTGGAATTCCTTCAGTAAAGGAAAAAATAATAGGAGAAGTAACTGTCAACTCTACTGTGGAAACTTCTATTCCAAGTGGTTCAACTACTAATTTAATATCATTATCAAGCTATTCTAATACTGCTGTCTTTGCTGCTAATAAAATTTTACCATCTATTGTTGGAATTCAAGTAACATATACAACAACAACCAATTCTTTTTTTGGATTTGGTATGCCATCAACATCTGAAGCAACAGCATCAGGATCTGGTATTATAATAAGCGAAGATGGCTATATTGTAACAAACAACCATGTTGTTGATACAAGTTCATCTAACTCATCATATTCTTATTATAGTATTTCTGATGCTACTTCTGTAAAAGTAAAATTATATAATTCAGATGAACTTTATGATGCTAAAATTATTGGTAAAGATTCTCAAACAGATTTAGCAATTTTGAAAATCGAAAAAACAGGCTTAACAGCTGCTGAATTCGCTGATTCTGATGATGTTACTGTTGGAGAATTTGCAATGGCTGTAGGTAGTCCTCTTGGTCTAGATACAACTGTTACTACTGGAATAGTTAGTGCTGTTAATAGAGAAGTAGAATCAGATGGTACTACTTATGTGTGTATTCAAACTGATGCTGCTATAAACTCTGGAAATAGTGGTGGAGCTCTTGTTAATAGTGATGGTAAAGTTATTGGTATAAATACTTTAAAATTATCAGGAACTGGTGTTGAAGGAATTGGTTTCGCAATTCCAATAAATTCTACGCTTGATGTAATAGATGACCTAATTGAATATAACAAAGTTTTAAGACCTTATATTGGAATTAACGGTATTGACTTAACAGATTCTATAGTTGAAAAATATAAACTTTCATCATTAGGTGTTTATGTTCAAAGTGTTGAAAATTTCTCACCTGCTGAAAAAGCTGGTTTACAAGCAGGAGATATTATTGTAAAAGCAGATGGAACAGAAATAAAAACAGTAGATGAATTAAATAATATTAAAAATTCTCATAATATAGGAGATACAATGACTTTGACAATAAATAGAAATGGAAAAGAATCTGACATTACTATTACACTTGAAGAAACACCTTAATTTTCCAATAATTCACTTTTAGTTCACACAATGAACAAATTTGTTTATTATACTTTATTTATAGTCAGTAGAAACTGATTTAAACAAACATCCCCTTTTATTTTCAAAAAAGGCCGAATCAAAAATGATACGGTCTTTTTTTTTACATTATTATTATATCCATTTCACTAGTATTATTTTCATTTCCATAAGCATATACTATATATAATGTGTTATTTTCTCCTAAAAAATATTCTGTTGCATTATTAACATTATAAATGTCACTTGTATAATCTCTTTGATATACTGTATATCCTAAATTAGCAAGTTCTTCTACTCTTTGTTGTTCTTCTTTTATTTCATCTTTTATTTTCTGTGTTGCATCTTTTTTACTTATTTGCTTTAGTTCTAAAAGTTCATCAATAGTACATATTTTTTGATTTTCTAAATCGTAATTATATGTTTGCACTATTTCTCTTTGAGGATTTCCACCTTCTTTTAAAGTTGATCTTACTACTAGTGATAATATGTTGTTAGATATATATGCACTATAATTAACAGTATAAATTATATTATTATTGGCTGTATTTAATACACTTCTAGCTTTTTGTTCAAATATATCTTTTATTTGCTTATTAAATTCTTCAATAACATCACTTTTAATATTTATATATGGTATATTTACATCTAAGTCATAGTCTTCTGTTTTACTTTCGTTATTTGCATATCCTACATATATTATTTCTTTGCTATCATCAATTTTATCTATTTTGTATGCATTATTTTCTAAATAATGTGTTTTGTTTTCAAATATACTATAAAATTTTTCTTTATATTCACTACTTTCTAGTATTTCAGTAGGTTTTTGCCCTGTTGAAGTTTCGTTTTTTCCTTGGCTATAAGGTTTATTTTCTTTCGCTATTTGTATGACTAATGTTGCTATAATGGCTATAATACATATTGTTATTATTGTTATATAAAATATTTTCATATTTTTTTGTTTTTTACTATCATCTTCTATTCTTACATTCATTTTTATTCCTCCGTATCTTTATTTTAATATCTTTTGTATAAAAATGCAATACTTTTATAATTTTTTCATGTATTTCATTTTAGTTGCCATTCCTCCTCTTATATGTCTTTCAGCTTTATTTTCATCAAGAATTTCTCTTACTTCTTTAGCTAAAATTGGATTTATTTTAAGTAATCTTTCTGTTATGTCTTTGTGTACCGATGTTACTTTTCGTAACGGTAGAACTATTTTTAGAAGTATTAATATCTTCAAAATTAGTTATCA
>CALXZB010000040.1 GCA_944393125.1 uncultured Clostridia bacterium
TCAATACTTTCTGGGATTATAGGTGATTTATTTTTACCGTTCTGGAATGTTACTTCGGTGTGTACTGTACTTTTACTTATAGAAAATTTTTTAGCTGCACCTCTTACTGTATCTTTTGAATCTATTATGTATTGTGCTAAATTTGTTGCACGTTCTTCTATTATTTTTTGACCAGCTTCATTTGCTGAAATAGTATGTTTTATTTTTTCTTTCATCTAAGAAAACCCCCATGCGAATACTTTTTGTTTAATTGTATTCATTAGGAGTTTGTATTAGAACATTATATTTCTGATAATATTTCTTCATAAGTAGTCACTAATTTAGCTCCTTGCTTTATCAAATTATTTGTTCCTATAGAAGTGTAATTTAATATATTTCCAGGAACAGCAAATACCTCTTTTCCTTGTTCCAATGCGAAATCTGCAGTTATGAGTGCTCCGCTTTTTTCTCCTGCTTCTACTACTAATACTCCTTTTGATAATCCACTTATTATCCTATTTCTTTGAGGGAAATGTGTTTTTTGTGGCTTAATTCCAAGTGGATATTCAGTTACTATGCACCCTCCACTTTCTATAATTTTTTTAGCCAATTCTATATTTGATTTTGGATATATCTCATTTAATCCACTCCCTAATACAGCTATAGTTTTTCCTATAGCTTTGGGATATAAAGTTCCTAAATGTGCATATGTATCTATTCCTATTGCCAATCCACTTATTATATTAATTCCTTTTTTTGCCAAATCATTTGCAAATTGAAAAGCTATTTTCCTTCCATATTCAGTTGCTTTTCTGCATCCAACAATTGCAATACTAAGTTGTTTTAATATATGAACATTCCCTAAAGCATATAGTTTTAAAGGAGGATCATAAATATTTTTTAATTGTTGTGGATATTCATTGCTACTAATTTCTATTTCTTTTATTTCCATATCTCAACATCCTTTCTTATAAAAAAATAGGGGCATTTACTTATTGCCCCCATTTTTTTAATTATTCATTTTAGATGAACAAGCTTTTATTACATTATTCATTAGCATAGCTATAGTCATAGGTCCTACCCCACCTGGAACCGGAGTAATATAACTTGCTTTATTATAAACATTTTCAAAATCAACATCACCTGTTATATTTCCATCACTGCTTCTGTTAATTCCAACATCAACTATTACTGCTCCTGTTTTTATCATATTGTCTGTTATAAATTTTGATTTTCCTATTGCTGAAATTAAAATATCTGCATTTTGTGTATATTTGCTTAAATCTTTTGTTTTAGAATGACAAATTGTAACTGTTGCATTTTTATTTAAACAACATTGAATTAATGGTTTTCCAACAATATTGCTTCTTCCAAGAATTGTAACATTCTTACCTGTTAAATCAATATTATATGCTTCAAACATTTTCATTATTCCATATGGTGTACATGAAATAAAAGTATCTTGGTTTAAACATAATTTTCCTACATTTAAAGGATTAAATCCATCTACATCTTTTTCTGGTGAAATTGTTTGAAATGCCTCATTTATGTCTAAATTACTAGGTATTGGACTCTGTAATAATATTCCATGAATAGTATTATCTTTATTTAATTTTATAATCAAATTAATTAAATCTTTCTGTCTTATATTTTCGTCAAGTAAATATTCTTCAAATTCTATTCCTATTTCATCACAAACTCTACTTTTGTTTCGTACATATATTTGAGAAGCTTTATCATTTCCTACCATTATTACTGCTAATTTAGGTTTTATTCCTTCAGCTTTTAGTTCATCACATTTATCTTTTAATTTTTCTCTAATTTCTTTTGCTAATTTTTTTCCATTTATTATTTCCGCCATTTAATTTTCCCCCATTATTTTATATTCTATATCTTCCATATGTGGAAATATTTCTTGTACCCTCTTTAATGTTAGCATAGTCATTCTAGGTTGTGGATTTTTTGGATTGTCTGATATTAATTTCTGAGTATAACAATTTTGTGCTGTTTTAAATAGCACATACCTGTTTCTAACATAAGTATAATAAATTTGATAACCATTTTTTAGGTCTAACCACATATCTTCAAATGTATAATTTTCCATATTCCGTTCCTTATATAATTATTTAGGTTTTTAAGGTTTTACCTATAAACCTATTTTAGTCTATCATTTTCTTAAACTCTGTTTCATCTATTATTTTTATTCCTAAATTTTGAGCTTTAAGAAGTTTGCTACCAGAATTATCTCCAGCAATAACGTAATTAGTTTTTTTAGATACTGAACTAGATACTTTTCCTCCAAATTTTTCAATAATATTTAGAGCTTCTTCTCTAGTATAATCCTCTAGCCCTCCTGTAAGTACAAATACTTGTCCTTCAAATCTATTATCTGCATTTTCTTCTTTTAGCCTTACAGTATTTACTCCTGCTTGTTTTAATCTTAAAATCAAATCTTTTGTTTGTTGCTGTTCAAAAAATTCTTTTATACTATTAGCTACAATTGGTCCAATATCTTCTATTTGATTTAATTCCTCTATTGTTGCGTTAGATAAATTATCAATACTATTATACTGTTTAGCAAGAACTTTAGCTGCTTTAACTCCAACATGTCTTATTCCAAGTGATGTTATTAATCTATATAAATCATTTTTTTTGCTTTCATTTACACTATTTATTAAATTCTGAGCAAATTTTTTACCATTTTTCTTTAATGTTGCTATATCTTCTAGTGTTAAGTCATATATATCTGCAATATTTGAAATCATTTTTCTCTCAAGTAATTCTGATATAATATTTTCTCCAAGTCCATCTATATTCATTGCTTCTCTTGATACAAAATGGACTAAATTTCTATGCAATTTTGCTGGGCATTCAATTCCTGTACATCTAACAGCTGCTTCACCTTCTTCACGAACTGCTTCTGCTCCGCATACAGGGCATATACGTGTCATTTTAAATTCTTTTTCTTCACCTGTTCTCTTTTCAGTAACAGCTTTCACTATTTCTGGGATAACGTCTCCTGCTTTTTGTATTAGTACTCTATCTCCAATTTTTAATCCTTTTTCTTTTATAAAATCTTCGTTATGAAGTGTTGTTTTAGAAATTGTAGACCCCGCCACTTTTACTGGTTCTAATATTGCCATTGGAGTAATTACACCTGTTCTTCCAACTTGATAAACTATATCTTTCAATATTGTTTCTTTTTGCTCTGGTGGATATTTATATGCAATTGCCCACTTAGGAACTTTAGTTGTTGTTCCCATAGCTTCTCTTAATTTCAAGTTATCTACTTTTACAACTGCTCCATCTATTCCAAATGATAAATTTTCTCTTTTTTCTCCTATTTCTTTTATTGCTTCAATTATTTCATCTTTGTTCTTACATAAAATTCGAATTGGATTTACATTAAATCCTAATTTTTCTAAATATTCTAGTTCTTCATAATGTGATTCAAAATTTTTTCCTTCTATTTTTTGCACATTAAAAATATATATGTCTAATGGTCTATTTTTAGTTATATTACTATCTAATTGTCTTAATGAACCAGCTGCTGCATTACGTGCATTTGCAAATAATTCTTCTTCATTTTCTTCTCTTTCTGAGTTCATTAATTCAAAATCTTTTTTCGAGATAAATACTTCTCCTCTTACTGTTATATTAATTTTTTCTGGCAACTCTTGTGGTATTTTTTTTATTGTTTTTAAATTTTCTGTAACATCCTCTCCCACAAGACCATTTCCTCTAGTTGCTCCTCTAACTAACTTTCCATTTACATATTCTAGAGCTGCTGATAAACCATCTATTTTAGTTTCAACAACATACTGTGGGTTTGATATTCCTTCTTCTTCTGCTTGTTTCCTTACTCTTTCTTCAAAATTTTCTATTTCTTCAAAGTTAAAAACATCTTGTAAACTTTGTAAAGGTACTTCATGTTCTACTTTTTGAAATCCTTCTTTTACATTTCCTCCTACTTTTTGGGTTAGAGAGTTCTGAGTAATAAATTCTGGGAACTGGCTTTCTAATGATCTAAGTTCTAACATCATCATATCATATTCAAAATCTGATATTTCTGGTTTGTCTTCATCATAATATTTTTTCGCATGATATTCTACTATTTTTCTTAGTTCTTTAATTCTTTTTTCTGCTTGTTTCTTTTCCATTTTTTCTCCTTTTCCTAAACAAAAAAGGCATGTGTTTTAACATGCCTTTGATTTTTTACGCATCTGCTTTCGCAAATATAATTAATCTTTTCTTAGAATCATCTGTACATGTAGATAATGATATTTCAATTGCACCATTTGTATCTCTTACCATATAATCCGCATAATTTTCTTCTGCTTCAAATTTATTATATATCGTATATGATAATTTTTTTCCTGTTAAATCAGTAATATATATCTTGTCTCCTATATTTAACTTTTTATTATTTGAAAAAAATGTATTATTTCTATAATTATGACCAGATATTGTTGTATTACCTACTTGATTTAATCCTGGTCCATATAATTCTACTACCGCTGTATTTAATGCTTTTTCAGAATATTCTGATCTTGCTATTATTGGACATTTTAAACTTGTTGCAGGTATTTCTATAGAGCCTGCTGTTAAAAATCCATTATATTTAGGTGCATCGCTACTAGATGAATTACCTCCTGAATTATTGTTAGTTCCTTCATCTACACCTTCATACATGTTTTCATCGTCATCACTTGGTGGTATAACACTTGTATTGTTATCTGGTTTTGGATTATTCTGTGTATCTCCAAAATATGTTTCTACAAAATCTTCAGCTTCATTTTTTGAAACATATGTCTGATAATATTTGAATCCTAAAAATCCAATTATTGCAATAATTGCTATTATTATTAGTACTAAAAGTACTGTCAAAAAATTGCTATATTTACTATTCATCTATTATCCCTCCATTTTCCATATATATTAATTATAACATATTTTTATAGAATTTGGTAGTATTTTATACAATTTTTTCTCCCAATTGTTTTCCTGCTAATAAATGAAAATGTAAATGCTCAACTTCTTGTCCTCCATCTTTTCCACAGTTAGCTATTACTCTGTAGCCTTTTTCTTTAAATTCTTGCTTTTCTGCAATTTTATTTATTACCTGATAAATTTTTCCTATAACTTTTTCATCTCCATCTTTTAATTCAGCAAGCGACTTTATATGTTTTTTAGGAATTAATAATATATGTATTGGTGCTGCTGGATTAATATCATTAAAAGCTAGTATTTCTTCATCTTCATACACTTTACTTGATGGTATTTCTCCTTTTATTATTTTACAAAATATACAATCTTCTTTCATAAAACTATTTTCTCCTATATTAAAAATTATTTTTGCAATTATTAAAATTTTATTCTAATATTGCTTTAATTCTACGAATTCCTGAAGAACTTGATTCTTCTTTTTTAATTTTAAAATGTCCTAGTTCTGATGTATTTGATACATGTGGTCCACCGCATAGTTCAAAAGATTTATCTCCTATTTTGTATACAGATACAATGTCTCCATATTTTTCAATGAACATAGCTTCAGCTCCTTGGTTTATTGCATCTTCTTTTTTCATTTCCATATGTTCTACTGGAATTTTAGCTTGTATCCATTCATTTACTAAATCTTCTGTTTTCTTTTTTTCTTCTTCTGTCATTTTTGCAGGATGTGAAAAGTCAAATCTCATTCTTTCTGCTGTTATATTACTTCCTCTTTGATGTACATGTGTACCTAACACTTGCTTTAATGCTGCATTTAATAAATGTGTTGCTGTGTGATATTTTATTTCCATTTCTCCTGTTGATGCTAATCCACCTTTAAACTTTTGATCTGCTCCTGCTCTTGATTTTTCTTGATGTTCCTTAAACAATTTTTCAAATTCTTCTTTATTTGTTGTCATTCCATTTTCTATTGCTAACTCTTCTGTTACTTCTGGTGGGAATCCATATGTATCATATAATCTAAATACCATAGTTCCAGGAATTATATTTTTTCCTTCTGCTTTTATTAACTCTACTTCTCTTACAAATTCTTTTTCACCTTTTGTTAGAGTTTTTACAAATTTTTCTTTTTCTTCTAATATCACATTTTTTATTGTATCTCTATTTTTTTCAAGCGATGGATACATTTCTTTTAAGTTTTCCACATTTATATCTATTAGTGTTGATAATTCATCCAATGATATTTGTAATTTATTCATATGTCTTATCATTCTACGTATTAATCTTCTTAAAATATATCCTCTATCAACATTACTTGGTCTTCCTCCATCACATATTATCATCATACTTGAACGTAAATGTTCTGCTACTATTCTTCTACTTGAAATATTATCTAATTTTTGTAATTCCAATAATTTATCCATTATTGGTGCAAACAGTTCAGTTTCAAATGGTGTTTCTTTTCCTTGTAATAACATTGCCATTCTTTCTAGTCCAAGTCCAGTATCTACATTATGTTGTTTTAATTTTGTATATTTTCCGTCTTTATCTTTGAAAAATTCCATAAATACATTATTCCAAATTTCTACATACTTTCCACAACCACATGATGGATTACACTCTTCTGAACACTTTGGTTTTCCAGTATCGTAGAACATTTCTGTATCTGGTCCACATGGCCCTTCTTCACCTGCTATCCACCAATTGTCTTCTTTACCAAAAAAATAAATTCTTTCTTCTGGTATTCCTGCTTTTTTCCAGCATTCAGCAGTTGTTGTATCTCTTGGGCAGTCTTCATCTCCTGCAAAACATGTTACTGATATTTTTTCTGCAGGTATATTTAGTTCTTTAGTTAAAAAATCATAACTCATTTGTATTGATTCTTCTTTAAAGTAGTCTCCTAATGACCAATTTCCTAGCATTTCAAAATATGTTAAATGTCTATTGTCTCCAACTTCTTCAATATCATTTGTTCTTACACATTTTTGATAATCAGTTAATCTTGTTCCAGATGGATGTGATTCTCCTAGTAAATATGGTACTAATGGTTGCATTCCAGCTGTTGTAAATAATACTGATGGATCATTTTCTGGTATTAGTGGTGCTGATGGAATTACAACATGTCCGTGTTGTTTAAAAAAGTTTAAATATTTATTTCTTATCTCTATTGCTTTCATCTACTCAATCTCCTCATATTTTCAAGTTTTTTATGTATTTGATTATACTCTAAATTAGGAAAAAAATCAATATATATAACAAAAATCTCGATACTGTTTAATGGTTTTAGGGTGCATACTACCGTAAACTCAGATATGAATAGATTTTATATTAAAATATTTTTTTATAAGTAATTCACCCAAAAATTTTTAATAAGCTAAACTTTCCTTATAACTTCTAATTTAATAAAATGAGCCTCTTTGGTACAATAAAAGTA
>CALXZB010000041.1 GCA_944393125.1 uncultured Clostridia bacterium
TCAAACCTTTTGTCAATCTGTTCAAACCTCTTATCAATTTGCTCAAACCTTTTGTCAATCTGTTCAAACCTCTTGTCAATCTGTTCAAACCTCTTGTCAATCTGTTCAAACCTCTTGTCAATTTGTTCAAACTTTCTGTCAATTTGTTCAAACTTTCTGTCAATTTGCTCAAATTTTTTGTCAATCTGTTCAAATTTTTCATCGAATTTAGATTTAAGAATTCGTATTTCTTGTAAAATTAAATCAAGCTTATCCATAAAAAAACCTCCTTTCTGAAAAAATATTGATACAACAAATGTACCTTGAAAGAAAAAATAAATGAAATAACATTAAAAGTATACATCTAAATAGAGTATCTGTCAATATAAAAATTGAGTAATAGATATACAAAAAATAAAAAAATAATTGTAAATAATTTTCAAATATGTTATATTAAATATTGTTGGAGGAAATATGCAAGGAATAATAATAGGAAATATAGCAAATACATATAAAATAAAAATAGATACAAAAGAATATGAAGCATATGCTAGAGGCAAATTAAAAAGTCAAGAAGTTGTACCATTAGTAGGTGACACAGTTGAAATAAGTATAACAGATGAAGAAAACAAAAAAGCCATAATAGAACAGATTATGAAAAGAAAAAATGAAATAAAAAGGCCTAAAATAGCTAATATAGATCAAATTATTTTTATTATTTCAACCCAAAATCCTAAACCAGATTTACTAATGTTAGATAAACAATTAGCATATGTAGAAAAGTTAAAAATAGAGCCTGTTATTATAATAAATAAAATTGATTTAGAAGATAATTATAAGCAGATTCAAGATTTATATGCAAAAATAGGATATAAAACTATAGTTACAAGTGCAAAACAAAAAATAGGGATAGACAAAGTAAAAGAATGTTTAAAAAATAAAATAAGCGTATTTTCTGGTAATTCTGGAGTAGGAAAATCAAGTATAATAAATGCAATATTTGGAATAGATAAAACTCAAGAAGGAGAAATAAGTATTAAGAACAAAAAGGGAAAAAATACAACAACAGATACAAAATTGTATGAAATAGATAAAAATACATTTATTGCAGATACACCAGGATTTTCAAGCTTTGAAATAAAAGAGATACAATCAAATGAACTAGAAAAATATTTTAGAGAATTTAAACCTGAGATAATTAATTGTGAATACGTAGGATGTACACATATAAAAGAACAAAATTGTGGAATAAAAAAGGCTGTAGAAGAAGGCAGAATATCACAGGAAAGATATGAGAGATTTTGTAAGATATATGAAGAATTAAAAAATATAGAAAAACATAGATGGTAAAGGAAGGAATGAAATAAATATGGTAGAAATATCAACTTCAATTTTAACTGTTAAAGAAGGAGAAGAAGCGGAAACATTTTTTGCATTAGAAAAAGCTAGAACAGATTATTTCCATATAGATGTTATGGATGGAAAATTTGTTGAAAAAGACACATATCAAAAAATGATGGAATACAGTAGTTATATAAGAAGAATATCAAATTTACCTATGGATGTACATCTAATGGTAGAAGATATAAAAAAAGGAATAGAAGATTTTTCGTCAGTTGAACCTAATGTCATAACATTTCATTTGGAAGCTTGTAAGAATGAAGAAGAAGTAATGGAAAACATAAAAAAAATAAAAGAAATGGGAGCAAAAGTTGGAATTTCTGTAAAACCTAATACTCCAATTGAAGAAGTATATCAATATTTGCCATATATACATATATGTTTAGTCATGACAGTAGAGCCTGGAAAAGGAGGGCAAACCCTAATTACAGACATGATAGATAAAATAGCTACACTAAAAAAATATATAGAACAAAATAATTTAGAGACAGATATTGAAGTAGACGGAGGGATTAATTTAAAAACTGTACAAAGAGTTAAATCAGCAGGAGCAAATATTTTGGTTGCAGGAACAGCAATACTAGCAGGAACAGATTATAGTATCATAATAAACGAATTAAAAAATAGTTAGATATACATAGGGGAAAATTTAAGGAGGTAAACAAATGGTAAATTTAAAATTAAACTTAAAATATTCAGGAATAGAGCAAAAAGCAATAATGAAATATAAAGAAAAAGTTGAGGAAATACATCAAGAACTACACAAAAGAGCAAATAATGAAAGTGATTTTGTAGGATGGCTTAAATTACCAACAAACTACGACCAAAAAGAATTTGAGAGAATAAAAAAATGTGCCAGAAGAATACAACAAGATTCAGAAGTTCTTGTAGTAATAGGAATAGGTGGTTCATATTTAGGAGCAAGAGCAGTAATAGAAAGTTTAACAAATACATTTGATAATATGCTTACAGAAGAAAATAGAAAACATCCACAAATTATGTATGTTGGAAATAATTTAAGTCCTAATTATATAAATGATTTAATTGAAGTATTAGGAACAAAAGATTTTTCAGTTAATGTAATTTCAAAATCAGGAACAACAACAGAACCTGCTATAGCATTTAGAATTTTTAGAGAAATACTTGAAAATAGATATGGAATTGAAGAAGCTCGTAGCAGAATTTATGTAACAACAGATAAAGAAAAAGGTGCATTGAAAACACTAGCAAATTCAGAAGGATATGAAACATTTGTAATTCCGGATAATGTAGGAGGAAGATATTCTGTACTAACAGCAGTAGGATTACTACCAATAGCAGTAGCAGGAATAGATATAGATAAACTTATGGATGGAGCAAGAACTGCACAATTAAAATATGAGGATTCAAACTTAAAATATAATGCATGTTATCAATATGCAGTTACAAGAAATATATTATACAAATTATATAAAAATACAGAAATATTAGTAAATTATGAACCAAAGATGCATTACTTTACTGAATGGTGGAAACAACTTTTTGGAGAAAGTGAAGGAAAAGACCAACTTGGAATATTTCCAGCAGGAGTAGATTTTACAACAGATTTACATTCAATGGGACAATATATTCAAGAAGGTAGAAGAAATTTATTTGAAACAGTAATAAGAATAGAAAAATCTAAATCAGATATCCAAATAAAAGAAGAAGAAGATAATTTGGATGGATTAAATTATTTAGCAGGAAAAAGCTTAGACTATGTAAATAAAAAAGCAATGGAGGGAACAATAGACGCACATGTTTCTGGAGATGTTCCAAACATTGCTATACAGTTACCAAATTTAACTGAAGAAACACTAGGACATTTAATTTACTTTTTTGAAAAAGCATGTGCTATGTCTGGAATGATATTAGGAGTAAATCCGTTTAATCAACCAGGTGTAGAAAAATATAAAAAGAATATGTTTAAATTATTAGAAAAACCAGGATATTAAAATACGAATAGAGGGACATAAAGATGATTATAGAAAATGAATATACAGTAAAATTATCAGAAATAGGAAAAGACAATAAAGCAACTAATAAAGCAATTCTAAGTTATCTAGAAGATATAGGAGGAATACACTCAAATCAAGCAGGATATGGAGTTTATGAAATTCCAAAAACACATCTATCTTGGGTATTACTAGAATGGAAATTACAAGTCATGAGAAGACCTAATTATACTGAGAAGATAAAAATTATTACTTGGTCAAAAGGTGCTATGAAATATTATACTTTTCGTGACTTTGAAGTTTATGACGAACAAGGTAATCTTATAATTATTGCTGCATCTAAATGGGTTTTATTAGATATAACAAAAGAAAAAATTGTAAGAATAGAGCCAGAGTTATTAAAAAAATATGAACCTGAACTTAGTAAAACGGCATTTGAAGGTGAATGTTTTGAAAAAATTAAAGAACCTGAAGAATATCAAAATGAAACAGAATATATTGTAAAAAGAGCAGATATAGATGTTAATAATCACATGCACAATTTAAATTATATAGAACTAGCAAATGAAGCTCTACCAGAAGATGTATATAAAAAAGGATATTTTGATAATGTCAGAATTACATATAAAAAAGAAATTAAATTAGGAGAAACTGTAAAGTGTAAGTATAGCTGTATAAATAATAGACATATTATTGCTATTAAAAGCCAAGATGAAAAAGTTTTACATGCAATAATTGAAATGAAATAAGATAAAGGGACAGTAATGTCCCTTTTACATAGAATGAAGTATTTTTAACAATTTATATCCACTTAGAGTAAAATCTATGACTTCACTTATAAAAATAGAGATAATATATCCACTAAAGCCAAGAATAGGAACTAAAAAATATATAAATCCAATACTAATTATACAATCAAAAACATTAATTGCCATTACACTAACTTGCGCATCTAATCCTTTTAATATACTATCAATAACAATATCTAAATACATAATTATAATTAAAGGAGAAAGAAGCCTTAAATATTTAGCGATTTCTGTTTTATGATAAATAATATTACTTAGACTATCAGAAAATATAAAAATAAAAATGCATACAAATATTGAAAAAATAAGAGTGCAAAGTAGGAGAATTACTGATGTACTTTTTATTTTTTTATATTTTTGTTGAGCATAATATCTAGAAAATTCAGGAACTAATAGTCCACTAAAACTTGTAATAAGTATTACAGGAAACATAATAATTGGCATAGCCATTCCATGAACAATTCCATAAGAAATTAATGAGTTAGAAGCATTCATTCCACTACGTTGTAAACTAGATGGAATTATAAGCTGTTTTATTGTATTTAATCCAGAACGTAAATATGAGGTTAATGCAACAGGAATGGCTATACGTAAGATTCTTTTATTATAACTGTCTAAATCTTTATAT
Organism: uncultured Clostridia bacterium; assembly: GCA_944393125.1. Classification (GTDB taxonomy): domain Bacteria; phylum Bacillota; class Clostridia; order TANB77; family CAG-508; genus CAG-269. Next base: position 4,791 of record CALXZB010000041.1, read on the forward strand.
CTTGATTCTATAAGACTCTTGTTTTTATCACGCAAATATAATATATATAAATGAAAGAAAGATGTTACTTCAGAAATAACATCAGCTAAAATTAATGAGTAGCATGCATAATCAATTCCATCTGGCATAAGAGATTTTAATAATAAAGCAGTACAAATAATTTTAACAAATTCTTCTCCAAATTTGGCCAAAGCATTTTTATAAACACGCCTAACAGCGGTGAAATAACCATTAACTGCAGTAGACATTGAAATAAAGGGAAGAGCAATACAAATTAGATAAATTACATTTTTACTTATTAAATTATTTAAGCAATTCTTTGTGATAAAATCAGCTAATATAAAAAATAAAAAGCTCGCACAACACCCAATAATTAAGCAAAAAAATATACATCTTTTAGCAGATTGTTTTGCACTAATTTCGTTTTTACAGGCAAGTTCTTCTGCTACTATTCTAGTAGTTGCAATATTCATTCCTGCTGATGCTAAGGTTATACCAAATAGATAAACAGACATTACAAGAGAAAAAACACCAAGTGCTTCTTCTCCAATAGAATTTGATATATATATATTAAAAAACATTGAAATTACTTGTAATATTATAGAACTTATTAATAAAATAAAAGTATTTAAAACAAAAATTTTTAAAGTTTTCATAAAATCCTTTCAAATCTATGGTTTATTTTTAAATAATATTAAGAAATGTACAAAATATGCATAAAACGGCTTTATATATTTACTTGAAAATAGCAAATATATTTGATATAATCCAAACTAAATATACAGTAAAGAGAGGATAAAAAATGGAAGAAAATTTTAACATAAGACCTGAATTAGAAAACAGACAAGAAGAAAGATTAGAAAATTCTTTAAGACCACAAACCTTGGAAGAATATATAGGGCAATCAAAAGTTAAAGAAAATATGAAAATTTATATAGAAGCGGCCAAAAAAAGAGGAGATGCCTTAGATCATTGTTTATTTTATGGACCACCTGGACTAGGGAAAACTACAATTGCCAATATAATTGCAAATGAAATGAAATCAAATATAAAAATAACATCAGGACCAGCGATAGAAAAGCCAGGAGACTTAGCTGCAATTTTAACTACATTATGTGAAAATGATGTTTTGTTTATTGATGAAATTCATAGATTAAGCAAAAATGTTGAAGAAATTTTATATCCAGCATTAGAAGATTTTACATTAGATATAGTGATAGGAACAGGGCCAAGTGCAAAGTCAATAAGAATTGATTTGCCTAAATTCACATTAATAGGTGCAACTACAAAAGCAGGTTCACTTACTACACCATTAAGAGATAGATTTGGAATAATTCATAAATTGGAATTATATTCTCCAGAAGATTTAAGTACTATTGTAAAGAGGTCTGCTAAAATCTTAGAAGTAAATATAGATGATGCTTCTGCAATGGAAATTGCAAGAAGGTCTAGAGGAACCCCAAGAATTGCTAATAGATTACTAAAAAGAGTCAGAGATTACGCATTAGTTTTAGGAGATGGAGAAATTACATTAAAAATTACGAAACATGCATTAAATCAATTAGAAATAGATGATTTAGGTTTAGATGAAACTGATAGAAAAATTTTAGAAATTATGATAAATCAATACCAAGGAAGACCAGTAGGAATAGAAACTATAGCTACAACATTAGGAGATGAAGTTGATACTATTGAAGATGTGTATGAGCCATATTTAATTCAAATAGGTTTTATAGCAAGAACACCTAGAGGAAGAATGGCTATGCCACCAGCTTATGAACATATGGGATATCCTTATTTAGGATAAAAGGAAAGAGGTAAAACAAAATGAAATTATTATTACATACTTGTTGCGCACCATGTAGTGTATATTGTATAAAAAGTTTAAGAGAAGAAGGAATAGAACCAACTGTATACTGGTTTAACCCTAATATACATCCATATATGGAATATAAAGCAAGAAGAGATACTTTAAAAGAATATACAAAATCTATAGGTGTAAATGCAAT
>CALXZB010000042.1 GCA_944393125.1 uncultured Clostridia bacterium
GGTATGTAATTATCTCTTTGAGAATTGTGGTGCTTTTCTTGCTTTTTTAAGACCGTATTTTTTTCTTTCTTTCATACGAGGATCTCTTGTTAAGAATCCATTAGATTTTAAAGCAGGTCTATATTCTGAATTAGCTTCATTTAAAGCTCTAGCAATACCATGTCTAATAGCTCCAGCTTGACCAGAAACTCCACCACCATATACTGAACAGATTACATCATATTTTGTTAATGTATTTGTAACTGTTAATGGTTGTCTAACAATAACTTTTAAAGTTTCTAAATCGAAGAATTCTTCAATATCTTTTCCGTTAATTGTTATTTTTCCAGTTCCTTCAAGTAATCTTACTCTAGCTATTGAACTTTTTCTTCTTCCTGTACCCATATATACGATTTTATTTGATTTAGCCATTATAATAGTTCCTCCTTAATTAAAAATTCCAAATTTCTGGTTTTTGTGCTTGAAGATTGTGTTCACTGCCAGCGAATACTCTTAATTTTGTTGCCATTTTTCTACCTAAAGAGTTATGTGGTAACATTCCTTTTACAGCTAAAGTCATAGCTTTTTCAGGATTTTTTTCAAGCATTACTACTGCTGGAGTTTCTTTCATTCCTCCAATGTAACCTGAATGATGTCTATACATTTTTGAATTCATTTTATTTCCTGTTAAAACAACATCTTTACAATTAATAATTATAACATTATCACCTGTATCAATATTTGGTGTAAAAGTTGGTTTATGTTTTCCTCTTAATAATCTAGCTGCTTCTGTAGCAACTCTACCTAATGGTTTGTTAGCAGCATCAATTATGTACCATTTTCTTTCAACTGTTTCTTTTTTTGCACTATATGTAACGTTATTCATGGTAATATTTACCCTCCTAATATAAATTTATTTTTTATATATGAAATTTAAATTTAAAACCACCGGGGAGAAGTTTCATATTTAAATCATATTCTAACATAATACCCAATTATTTTAATACAAAAAACTCATTTTGTCAATAAATTTAGTGAAAGTTATTGATAATTTTTATATTTATAGATATAATTACTAAAGCATTGTATAGAATTAATAGTAGGAGGATTCATGGCTATCAAAAAAGAAACATTTATGCAAGGTGTAGTAACAGTAATGTTCTCACAAATATTAATAAAAATTTTAGGATTAATATATACTTTATATTTAACTAATAGAAATGGATTTGGAGATGCTGGAAATGCTATTTATGCAAGTGGATATCAAATATATGCATTGTTATTAACAATATCTTCAATTGGTGTTCCAAATGCTATATCAAAATTAGTATCAGAGAGGTTAGCATTAGGAGATAATAGAGGTGCAAATAGGATATTTAAAGTAGCTTTAGCAACATTTGGATGTATAGGGACAGTAGGAACAATGTTATTATTTTTTGGAGCACACACAATAGCATATGACTGGATTCAAATCCCAGAAGCAGAACTAACACTAGTAGCATTATCACCTGCGATATTTTTTGTATCAATATCATCTGTATTTAGAGGTTATTTTAATGGAAGAAGAAGTTTGAAAACAACAGCAAGAGCACAGACATTAGAACAAATTTTTAAAACAGTACTTACAATAGTAATTGTAGAAATAGTTGCATTTATAACATCAACATCAACAGAAATGATGGCAGCAGGAGCTAATATAGCAACAACACTAGCAACTTTTTCAAGTTTTATATATTTATTTATATATTATAGAATTAAAAGAAAAGAAATTGGTAATGAAATAAAAAGTTCTACAAATTATAAATACGAAAATGTAAAAATAATAATAAAGAAAATTTTAATGGTATCAATTCCTTTAACTTTAAGTTCAATAATGACATCATTTAATAAAAATATAGATTCATTTACAGTAAAAAGAATTTTAAGTACATATATGTCATCTGATATAGCACAAAAATTATATGGGCAACTAGCAGGAAAAGTGGATACATTAACCAATTTGCCTTTAGCAATAAATATAGCATTTGCAACAGCATTAGTGCCAGCTATAGCAGCAGCAAGAGCAACAAATGACAAAGAAACAGCTACGAAAAGAACATCATTTTCATTATTAACATCAATGCTTATAGGGTTACCTTGTGTAATAGGAATGATAATATTTGCACAACCAATATTAAACTTATTATATCCAAACGCATCAGAAGGAGCTTTACTATTGCAACTAATTTCTATATCTGTAATCTTTTCTATACTTGATCAAACAATAAATGGGGCATTACAAGGTTTTGGAAAAGTAATGATACCAGCAATTGCTTTAGGAATAGGTTGTATAGTAAAATTAATTTTTAATTCAATATTATTACCAATACCAGCACTAAATGTATATGGAGCAGCGATAGGTTCAATAGCTTGTCATTTGGTAGCTTTTGTAATAGTATTTAATGTTTTGAAAAAATACGTTAAATTAGATTTGCCATTTAAAAAATTTGTAATAAAACCAATAATAGCAACTGCAATAATGGGAATATGTTCTTATACATTATTTTTGATATTAACAGGAATAAATTTAGGAAATAAAGCAACAATATTATCAATATTATTTGCTATAATTATTTACATATTTGCTGTAATTGCATTAAAAATTTATAGCAAAGAAGATATTTATATGCTACCAAGAGGAGAAAAAATATATATTTTTTTAGAAAAATTAAAAATATATTAAAATTTTCAAAAAAAACAGGGGATTTTAAATTATTTTGGAGAATAAGATAAAATAGAAGTACAGATATTGCAATAATAGTAATATAAGTACATATACAAAATTTATAGGAGGTAATGTATAATGAACAAAGCTGAATTAGTAGCAGCTGTTGCTGCAAAAACAGGAGAATCAAAAAAATCAACAGAAGCATTAGTTAATGCATTCACAGAAGTTGTATCAGATGCATTAAAAGGAGGAGACAAAGTTCAATTAGTTGGATTTGGTTCTTTTGAAGTTAGAAAAAGAGCTGCTAGAAAAGGTAGAAATCCTCAAACAAAAGAAGAAATAAAAATACCTGCATCTAAAGCTCCAGTTTTCAAAGCTGGTAAAGCATTAAAAGATTTAGTAAACGGATAATAAAGAAATATATAAATATATGATGGAAGAAATTTAAGGTTATAACTTAGATTTCTTTTTTTGCGCTAATAAAATAATGTAAAAAAAGTAAACCGGTCTACTCATTGAGTAAACCGGCTTTTGGAGGGGATATTTATAGAATATTCTCGAAGACATTGAACATGTAAAGTTGAACAAGCACAATAACATAGAGTATTATCCAAATGAATAGCCCCCTAAAAAATAATTTTCGAACTTTAGGGTTTTCAAAGAACCTTTCCTGCTTTTCTTTCTTACCTTTTACCACATAATTATATATTCCGTAAATAACTGGTGGTAAAATCACAATAAGTAAAAACGAGGCGAAAACGGCGAACAAGAATACTACGAGTAGTGTGATAGCAGGATGCATAAATTTACCTCCAAAATAATTGGGTACCAATACGGACCCGTAGAATAAAGGGTTTTGCTCTATAAATTATACTATTTTTTCAATATTATGTCAATTCTATATACTGTGATGTCTACTAGAAAAAATGAAAATTCACATAATTGTTATTTGTGAATATAATATAATAAAAATAATGGAGGAAATCATAATGAAAATCTTAAAAAAGACATTTGGTGTATGTTTGGTAGGATTAGGAATAGGAATATTATTAGTATTATTTTTACCATTAGTAGGATGGCTAGCATTAGTAGGTGGAATTGTAATACTAGTAGGAATATTATGGTTGCTCTGCTAAAAGGAGGTTTACATATGACTATTGTTGTAAAAAAAGTTCCTAAATGTTTAAGAGGAATAGTAAAATTATTATTTGGAATCAAAAATTAAGTGAATAAAAAGTAAAAAAAAGCACATACCTTATTAGAAAGGTAGGTGCTTTTTATGAATAAAAAACAAGAAAAAATACATCCTGAAGTTGGAGAAGATGCAACTAAATATGGAGAATTTGTATCATCATATTTTGCTTGGATTTCATTACCAGACCAAAAGAAAAAGGCTCAGGAATTAGCTAAAATGACAGAAAAAAACGAAGAAGACTTATCTACAAAGGAGGAAAAATAAATGATATATAAATTTACAAATAAAGCAAAAAAGGCTATAGAAATTGCAAATGATATATCAATTGAATTAGGACATAATTATATAGGGACAGAGCATATTTTATATGGACTGGCAAAAGAAGGAGAAGGAATAGCTGCAAAAGTTCTGACTAATAAAGGAATAACAGAAGATAAAATAAAATTAAAAATAGAGGAACTTCTAGGAAAAGGAGATGAAATAAAAGAATCTTTAGGATTTACGCCGAGAACTAAAAAGGTATTAGAAAATGCATATATAGAAGCAAAAAGAATAGGATATAATTATATAGGAACAGAACACTTGTTATTAGCGATTTTAAAAGAAAATGATAGTCTTGCAACACGAATTATTTCAGAATTAAATGTTGAAATAACTAAGATTTACAACGAAATTGCTAAAGTAATAAATGAAGAAGAAATAGATAGTGAAAATGAAAAAAAAGATATAATTAAATTTAAAGGAAGTTATTCAACAACAACAACTTTGAATCAATTTGGAGAAGATATAACAGTACAAGCTCAAAAAGGTAAATTTGATAACATAATTGGTAGAGAAAAAGAAATTGAAAGAATTATTCAAATATTATCAAGAAGAACCAAAAACAATCCATGCTTAATTGGTGAGCCAGGAGTAGGAAAAACAGCAATAGTAGAAGGATTAGCCGAAAAAATAGTAAATAGTGAGGTACCAGAAGTTTTAAAAGAAAAAAGAATAGTAAACATAGATATATCAGGAATTGTTGCTGGTTCAAAATATAGAGGAGATTTTGAAGAAAGAATAAAAAAGATATTAAATGAAGTAAAAAAAGCAGGAGATGTAATATTATTTATAGATGAAATACATACAATAGTTGGTGCTGGAGCGGCAGAAGGTGCCATAGATGCAGCAAATATTTTAAAACCTTTATTAGCAAGAGGAGATGTTCAAATAATAGGTGCAACTACCATTGAAGAATATAGAAAATATATAGAAAAAGATTCAGCATTAGAAAGAAGATTTAGTCCAGTAAGAATCGAAGAACCATCAGAAAAACAAGCAATAGAAATAATAAAAGGAATTATAGATAAATATGAAGCACATCATAATGTGAAAATAACAGAAGAAGCAATAAAATCAGCAGTAGAATTATCTGAAAGATATATAACAGATAGATATTTACCTGATAAAGCAATTGATTTAATTGATGAATCTGCTTCTCAAATAAGAATGACAATATTCACAGAACCAGAAGATATAAAACAAATAGAAGAAAAAATAAGTATAACAAGAAAAGAAAAAGAAGAAGCAATAATAAATCAAGAATTCGAAAAAGCTGCTGAAATGAGGGATAAAGAAAATAAGCTCAAAAAAAATCTAAATGAAGAAAAAGACAAATGGGAAAAACGTAAAAACAAAAATGTAATAGAAGTTACAGAAGAAAATGTTGCAGAAATAGTTTCAAAATGGACAGGCATTCCATTACAAAAATTAAAAGAGGATGAAAACCAAAAACTATGGAAACTAGAAGAAAAACTACATGAAAGAGTAATAGGGCAAGATGAAGCGGTAAAATCTATAGCAAAAGCTATTAGAAGAAGTAGAGTAGGATTAAAAGATCCAAAAAGACCAATAGGTTCATTTCTGTTTTTAGGACCAACGGGAGTAGGAAAAACAGAACTTTCAAAAGCATTAGCAGAAATATTGTTTGACAATGAAAAATCACTTATAAGATTAGATATGTCAGAATATATGGAAGCACATTCTGTAGCAAAATTGATAGGTTCTCCACCAGGATATATTGGATATGAAAGTGGTGGGCAATTAACAGAAAAAATTAAAAGAAAGCCATATTCTGTAATATTATTTGATGAAATAGAAAAAGCACATCCAGATATAATGAATTTATTGTTGCAAATATTAGAAGATGGACATTTAACTGATTCACAAGGAAGAGAAGTTGATTTTAAAAATACAATAATAATAATGACATCAAATCTTGGAGCAAAATTTATAACAGAAAGAAAAAATATAGGGTTCAATAAAAGTGTAATAACTGAAGAAGAAAAAAGTAAAGAACAAGATAAAGAATATGAAGAAATAAAAAAAGATGTAATAAAAGAAGTAAAAAAAGAATTAAGACCTGAGTTTATAAATAGAATTGATGAAATTATAATATTCCATAAGTTAAATAATCAAAATATTAGACAAATAACAATGTTAATGATAAATGAAGTAAAAGAAAGATTAAAACAACAAAAATATATTGTAGAAATAGATGAAAGTGTTTTAGAAACAATATTAAAACAAGATGTTGACAAAAATTTTGGAGCAAGACCATTAAGAAGAATTATTCAAAACTTAGTAGAAGATAAGATCTCAGAAGAAATTTTGGCTGGTAATTTACGAAAAAATATTAAATGGAAATTTGTATTAAATAATAAAGAAGATTAAGGCTTAAGGTCTTAATCTTCTAAATAAGGTTCTACGTGAACAATTGCTTTATAAACTTTATCTAATTCTACAATATTTTTCTCTAAATTATC
>CALXZB010000043.1 GCA_944393125.1 uncultured Clostridia bacterium
ATATCATGAAAGGAGTTGCTCTGCTATATAGCTAAAGCCTACAATACTACCGGCATAGCCGGAAGCTTACAATACAGTAAAAGCACTGCCAAAATTTTAAATTTTGTACAGTGCTTTATAATTAAATTAGCTTTTTTATTTTATCTCTATAATAATATATAAATTCCATTGGTGTTGGTATGCCTGTTTCGTGATTAATAATAGCTGTATAATTTTTTAACAAATCCTCTACTGCTGAAACTCTCCAGGCATGAATAATTGCATTTTGAATTCCATTTGTAATTGTTGTTGCTGATTTCTTATAAATTTTTGTTAAATACTGAATTACACTCAAATCACTATTTTCATTTTCAATCAGATACAAAATAGCATCATGAATATATGCTTTTCCTTTCATTTTAGGATTTATTCCTATAATTTCTAATTCTTGATTAATAATATAGGATATTTTTTCCCTATTGTCTTGGAATAATTCTTCAATTGTTTTTTCTTCAGATATTATAGGATTTTTTCTTAAATTTATAAATTGATTTAAAACATGATTACATGAATACTTAGGGTGATCCTTATAAAATATCAATTCTACTCCCATCCTATGAAGTAATTCATATGTCCTTTTAGAATTAACATGAGTCGTAACTATTACTATTGGTTCTTCTTCTAATTTCAGTTTCTTTAAATTTGATAAAAATTCAAAAGAATCTGTATTTCCAGATTTACTATTATTTAATTCTAAGTCTAATGCTATTCCTTCTGGTCTTTTAGTCTTTACATATCTTAATGCATCAATGTCTGAGTCTGTTATTGCAACTAATTCAATATCTTTTCTGTTTTTTATGCATTCCATAAATTTATTGCAGTCATTTATGTCATCTTCAATTATTAAAATCTTCATTGGTTTATATTCCATACAAATTCTCCTTTCATCAATATTATTTATAATACCATATTTTACGACAAAATACTATATTTAATTATATGTTATTTCTATGTGTTTGTATGTTTTACATTATAAAATATACCATATAGAAAAGGAGAATTAGTATGGGAAGAAAAAGATTAAATGTAGCAATCGAAGTTGAAAAACAAGAACAATTTGAAAGAGGTCAGAGAATAAAATACATTCGTGAAAAAGAATTATGTGTGAACAAGACTAACCTTGCTAAAAAAATTGGAACCTCTAGCCAATTTTTAGGACTAATAGAAGAAGGAAAAGGTAATCTAGCTTATCATAGTTTAAAAAAATTACGAGAAATCAGTGGTCATTCTATTGATTATATTTTATTTGGTGTTGATGACAATTCCATTAATAAGACTAAAGAATTTCTTAAAAATTTTAGTGAAGAAGAAATTGTTAATTCTATAGAAATTATAAAAAAACTATGTTTACTTATTAAGGAAAAATAAAAGACCAGTCTAATCTGGTCTAAATTTTCATGTTTTATTTCTTCTTTTTTACTTTTGATATGCATTTTAAATGTATTTTTCTATTTAGCATTATGTATTAGAAAATTGTATTTATTTGCATGTCTTAGTTCATCTGTCATAATAGACATTAATAATGTATAGCTTTTACCACTAGGCATTGTTCCCATTATTTTTCTATATTTAACAACTGCATCTAGTTCTCCAAATAATGCTTTTTCTAAATTCGCTTTATAATCCATGTTGTTGTTATTTTCTTCTGTTAAAGTGTCTACTGGTAATATTTGCCCGGTAAATTCATAATATAATTTTCTTAAAATACTATTATGTTTTCTTTCATCATCTCTAATACTTTTAATTATGTTTTTTTCTTTTTCAGTTGGTGCCTGATTTATTAATGTATTATAAAAAATTTCGTCTTCCTTTTCATTTACTACTGATTGTCTAATTAGTCCTATAGCTTGATTTAAAGTAATAATTTCTTCATCATTTGATTGAATTTCATTATTTCTGTAATTTGTTTCTCCAAAGCCATAATATTGATTATACATATTATAATAATCTGAATACATATTTATCCCTCCCAATTATAATATGCTTTTAGCTTTTTTTGGTGATAATTTATTATTGTTTTATTTTTACATAATGCTTCCTTTTTATAAAATTTTATTTATTGCTTATATATTCTTTTATTATATCATAAAGTTTATGTGTTGGAAGTCCTATTGCTGTTGTATAGTTTCCTTCTATTTTTTCTACAAATACACAAAATTCATTTTGTATTCCATATGCTCCTGCCTTGTCCATTGCATTTCCTGTGTCTATCCATTTATCTATTTCATTATCACTCATATTTTTGAAAAACACTTTTACTTCATCTGTTATATTGTTTTCTTTGTATTCTCCATTTATGTCTGTAATAACGCAAAGTCCTGTTATTATACTATGAGTTCTATCTCCTTCTAATAGTTCTTGTATTATTTGTTTAGCATTATTTCTGTCTGTTGGCTTTCCATATATTTTTCCATTTTTGGTTACAAGTGTATCTGCTCCTATTATTATTCTGTCTCCTTTTGTTTTTTCATATATGTCTTTTGCTTTGATATATGCTAATCTTGAAACTTGTTCTTTGGGAGTTATTCCTTCTTTTAGTTTTTCTTCTATATTACTTGCAATAGTTTCAAATTCTGGTACTATTAATTTTAATAGTTCTTTTCTCCTTGGCGAGCTTGATGCTAATATAATTTTCATTTTATTTTTCTCCTTTTTTTTGCTATTATATCAAATATATGCCAATGTTTTATTTTTCCTAGTCCAGTTAATCCATCTTTTTCAATCTCTTTAAAACTTATAATATTAAATTCATCAAATAAATTCATGCAATCTTCTTTTGTTAAAAATGTCATATGTTCTTTAGTCTTTGCCCATTCATCATTTGTTCCAAAAAAGTTTCCAACAAAATGTCCGTTTGGAAGTATATTATTTTTAATTTTATTCCACATTTCTTTAAATTTTTCTTTTTTACAAAATGGTAAACTATAATTTGCAACTATAAGATTAGTTTTCTCTAACTGTAAATTTTCTAATTCTTGTTTTTGAAATTTGAATCTTTTTAATTCTTCTATGTTTAATTTTTCTTTAATAATCTTTGATACATCTTCTTTATCTATAGCCAAAACATTCCATTTATTTTCTAATAGAAATTTAGTATCTCTTCCTGCACCACACCCTAGTTCTATAGCATTACCATTTTCATGTTTTAATTCCATAAATTCTCTTATATTTTTATTGGGTTTTGCATTTTTTGTGTTTTCATAATATTTATATATATTGCTCATTTTTCTTTCCTTTTATTTATATTAGTACTAATGTTTTTCTTGTTTTTATCTTATAATTTCACTTATAAAATATTTTTCTTGAAATTCAGTTAATTTTCTAATTTCACTGTCTGTATAATTCATTCCTTCTGGAGCAACAATGATTTTATCATCATCATCATTTAATCTATGTATCACAGCTATACATCTACCTTCAAATTCTTCTATTGGCTCTTCTATACCTAATACGTAGCAATCAATCTCTTCTTTATCCGCACTTACTGTATTAGGTATAGATCCATAATTTAATAAATATTTAAATCCATATTTGGGATGTTCACTTCCTATTTTTCTATCAATTTTTACCTTGATTTTATTTCCTATGTATGAATATGATTTTCTTTGCTTTATATTTAATGCTTTTATATATTCTTCCATTCCAAAATCAATAGTCGGAATAATTTTTTTACTGTTGTACATATTCAAAAATTCTTCTATGTTTACCCATTTAGCTTCTATTGCTTCTCCATCTGGAAATGTTATGTCTTCAATTTTAATATCTCTTCTAAATAACCACAAGTCTTTGAAATCTGGTGGTATTTTATCTCTTCTTATTTCTTTTAAAAATATAGCTTCTTTTTTAGTAAATTTTATTCCTAATTCTTCTTTTAGTTCTCTAAGTATTCCTTCTAAACTTGTTTCACCTGATAAAATTGAACCTCCATTACATTCCCACATGCCACCAAACTTTTTATTTTTAGCCCTTTTGCTAATTAATATTTCATTTTTAGAATTCATTATTATTCCTGTTACTACGATATGATATTCACCTTTTTGGAAATTATATGCGTTTCTTTCTGCAATTCTACCAGTCTTGTTTTTATTTATATCATATATGTCCCACAATTCATTCATTTTAAATTACCTCTTATTACATTTCATTATTTATTTTATGCACTGGAAATTTATTTTCTTTTAATACTTCTTTAACTGCTTCTGGTAATAGTGGGTATTCTTCTATTTTACCTAAGTCTAACCATTCATATTGTAAATAATCTTTGCCTTCTATATTTTTTAATGTATACTCTATTTTCTTGTCTTCTTCGTTTTTGAATTCAGCTCTATGTATAAATAATATTTCATGGTATTTTGCATCTTTCATTTCAAAGAAATTTTCTACAGTCGCTACATATCCTGTTATTTCTATCTCTTTTCCTAACTCTTCTTGAATCTCTCTTTTTACAGTTTTTTCAGAGTCATCTCCGATTGCTACTCTGCCTCCTATTAATGCATAGTGGTCAGAGTTTATGTTTTTATGTGCTAGTACTTTGTTATTATGAATTATTACTCCTGCTGCTCTTACATTTAATTTGTAATCTTCAACATCGATTGTTAAATCCATTTTACCAATTCTCCTTTATTTTTAATGATTATACCATTTATTTTGAATTAAATAAAGACTTTCAACTTCTATTTTTTATACTTTTTATATAACCAATATCCTCCTCCACCTATAGCACCTAATGATATTAGACCTGCTATTGGACTAGAATTATCAGAATTATTATTTTGTATAATATTATTAACATTTTCTCCATTATTAGATAATGTATTTATTGCAGTGTTATTATCTTCTTCCATTTCTTCTTTTACATATATTTTTATTGAATCAGTCTTTCCATTAGATGTACTTACAGTAATTTCAGCATTTCCTGCTTTTTTTGTTGTTATTTGCCCTTCTTCATTAACAGTAATTATACTTTCATCACTACTTTCCCAAGTAACTTTTTTATCAGTTGTGTCTATTGGTAAAATATTGATTGTCAATTGTTTAATTTCTCCGATATTCAATTCTTCTATATCTTCATTTATTTCTATACTTTCAGCATCTATTGTAGTTGGCTCAGATATTATTGTATCACTGCTTGAAGGTATAGATTCTGAACCGTTAGCACTGTCAGATGATAAGTTCGAATTATTATTGTTACTGTTGTTAGTTGTTGACTGTGAAGTGTTCTCACTACTAGATAATGAACTTGATGAATATGGACAAATTCCATTTGAATGTAAGTGTGCCGGATATCCCCCGCAATGATAATGATAACTTCCTAATCCACTTTTATTTTGATTATCTTTATGTCCTCCATTGGAATCTGTCCTTCCTGAATGAGCATATGCAGCATTTGAAAATAACACCACCAAAATTCCTAAACATACAAAAAATTTTCTAAAATTACATTTCATATTTATATTCCCCCTTATAAAAATATAATGTAATTATAATATGTTTAAATTAAGAAATATGTCGAAATATGTCATTAATTATAGAAAAATATTGAATTTTGACAATATTTTTATTACCAGATAAAGATACTTATTTTTTATAAAAAGAACAAATATTTTTTATACTTAGATAATATCTATAATCAAGCAATCGGTGTGTATACTCCTATTTTGAAGAAAATAATAATCTTGGTATTTTCTGAAGAAACTTATATATGATACAAACATATATTATAAATAATTATAATGCTATTTTTAATTATATTGTAACTCCTACTAATTCTACTGTGATAAAAAGATTTTAAAATTATAGTATAAAGTTCGTTATACTTATTGTAATCAAAAATATCATACTTGCACGTAATAAACAAATATCTTTAATATCCAACCATGAAACGAGTGATTTCAGCTCTAAAATTAAGCTGGGGTGGAAAAATTTGAAAGTTTTTCACCCCAGCTATTGACATAAAGTCAGTAATTGAAAAATATAAAAAATCGTTACAACTTAGGTGACTGTAGCAATATAAGTTTAATTGTGTGGTGTAAGGCTCAAACTTACGACCTTCGGGTTATGAGAATTTAATTGTGATTTTTGAAGAATTTTGTTAACTTGAGTTTTTATTGGTTTTAATAGGGTTATAGCAAATTGGTGAGATTATGAAAATCGTTAAAAAATGTACTTTTTTGCAATGATTGTCCCCAATTTGTCCCCAATTTTTTGAGGCATCAAACATATGAAATTTCAATATATTTTTTAGTTTGTTATTGCAAGTTTTTTAGTGTTTTGATGTGTAGAATTTTAAAATTTATAAAAATGGAGGTTAATATTAATGAATAATTTTAGAGAAGTTAATGATGATATTTTAAGAGATTGGCTAAGTTTTAGAGAGGAAATGGTTTTAGGCACACTTACTA
>CALXZB010000044.1 GCA_944393125.1 uncultured Clostridia bacterium
TGTTTTACATAGAATGGAATATTATATATTATTCTCCTTATCTCTTTTAATTTGTTTACTATATCTATCTTCCTCTGCATAAAGTTGTTAAACCCACAAAATTATATTTATTTATAATTTGTTTATGATATTTTATCATAATAATAAATTTTTTTCTATAAAATTTAAAGATATTTATAAGTTCACAATTTTTAATTCAAACTATTTTTTCATCATTATTTAATAATGTTATATTTTCATTCCTTTTAATATAATCTATTGCCTTTTGGTATTCATCTTCATACTTAAATTTTATTGTTATTTCTTTCCCCTCATGTACATATATATCATCTATAAGTTCATCAACTACCTCTTTTGATAGTTCAGTAATATTTTTATATTTAGTAAACTTATCAATCCAAATAGAATTATTATCATTTTTATTGAATTTTTCTAATTCTTCTTGTATATGTTGTATATTTTCTTGCATTTTTCCTATAGAATCTGTATATGATATAGAATACTCTTTATATTCATCTTCTGAAATATTTCCAAATTTCCAATCCTCATACAAATTAATTTTTATTTTTTCTCTTTATATTCTTTTAGATATCTAATCTGTTCTTCATCTTCTAATCTTTGTTCTTTGTCTGTTTTACTACTGCCACCAACAATAATTAAAATTATAGGAACTCCAATTAGTAAAAAAATTAATGTAATCATTGAAATAATATCTAACATTTTATTCCTCCATATTATCTTAAATGCTACCCAAAATAAGGTAGCCTCAAGATGAATTTATTTCTATTTTAGTTTGTTTTTTTCTTTCATTAGATTGCTATTGTTTCTAGCACATCGGAATTTCATCGGTCAGAACTCTGACTTGTACTCATTGCTGGGGACGGCTCATTATATAAATATTGGACTACATATATAACTTCAACGCTCGAACTATGACTATACAAAAGTTTCTTATATTACCTTCTCTTACAAGTATCACACTTGTAGATTATCTAAATAGTTGCCACTCTACCTAGAATGTAATATTTGTTATGTATCTAACTACCTATTCAATTTTCAATGTACTTGTCCAAAATAGAAAGATTATTATTTTCTTCTACTTATAAAGGCAAAATGAAAATTAAAAAGGTAACCTTATTTTTTTAAAATTTTTAAAATTTTTTATTTCTTCTAATAATTTATCAATTATATAGTCTTTACATTCCTGATTAAATTCGCCATTTATTTTTGAATGTCTATTTATTAATGGTTCAAATCTTATAATAAGTTCAAATGTTGCTCGTTTATTTCCTTTTTTAGCCTGTTTTATTAAATAATAAAGTAATTTCTTATCTTCCATTTTTTTCTCCTTTCAAAGATGAACTTAATTTTTTCTTAACTACTCCTCTTAATTTCTTTATATAATTAGTTGTTGTTTCTAATTTTGCATCAGTTACTTTTAATGGAACTTTGTTTATCATATATAATAAAAACCTCCAATCAAAACGAATTTGAAAAATCGTATTGATTGGAGGCGAACAACAAGCATCGTCACCAAGCCTCATACATTCAAGGTTAACCTTTTTAAACTGCATAGACAATCACACCTCATTTCTTAGTGTCATTTTTCAAAAAGCACGGTTTTATTCCTGCATCTTCTAAAGTTTTGAACACTTCTTTGGTTGCCGGATACTTGTCAGGTCTCAAACTCGAATGAAAAAGAGAACTGCCTCTACCGCGAGCCCATGTTTCATCATAGACAGGTTTAGGGTCTGAAAATAAAACATATAGCACAACTCCGAGGATAGCGACACCTATAAATACTAATTTCATAACAGCTCCTTTACACAACTTCATCAGTTGGCTCGGCTAAAGAATATTATTCTTTAGCAATGGTTGATATTAGCCTTATTTACTTTGTCTTTTCACGGAAGCGTTTCATAGCTTTTTCGTACTGTTCTTTTGTTAGAGTTGGGACAATTGTTCCACCAAAATCGGTATAGTCTCTACGAATAGTCTTACGTTTACCACCCAATTTTTTATTTGCAGTATTTAGTTTGGCTTGTATTGATACATATGACATGTGATAACCTCCTAGATTTTCATTCTAAAAAAACGATATCCGACACTAACTCTTGCTAATTATTTAAGACTTTTTGTTTTTACCTCCTCTTAATTATTCGGAGATATCAGCCTCCGAATAGTTTTTTATGATTTCAAAGGCTTTGCAAAAAGTTTTTGCTTTTAGTATTATACAATAAATTTATTGATATTTCAATACTTTGCCGATTTTTACTTTTAAACGTTAGTCTTTATATGAGATTAAACAAATACAATGCGACTTTATTTTGTACAGTGGTTTCCATTTCCATAAGTTTAGCTATTGCAAACATTACAAGTTTATATATAACAAAGTTTATAAATGTGTTCTATATTCTTCATCAATACATTTTAGAACATCATCAATTTTTTATGTTTTTCTCTAGTGTTATATATAAAACCTGGCGATTTACTTTGGCTCATACATATTCCTACTCTTAATTTATCTTTTAATTCCATATTATTTTTCTTTTTATAAAAGTAAGCTTGCTGTAAAAAACTCACATATAAATTCAATTCGTTGTTTTAGACTTTCTTCAAATTGTATTTCTTGTTTAATTATTTTCATTTACTTGTACCATCCTTTCACTTGAATAATTCTTATATTGTTTTTAGGCAACAAAAAAAACAACCAGATTTTATTTTTGATTGATTTTCTAGCAACTCTGTTCTATTAGTTCGAACAGATACGTCATTGGTGCCAACGAAGTAGATATTTACAACTTTTGGCTCTCATAACGATTGATACAAAATCAATCAATTTATTAAAGTATATAAATACTTTAATAAAATTACAATAAAAAACTCAAAAAATATTTTAATAAAAAATAGAGCATTCACTTTTTGAGGGAATGCTCTATTGGGCAGATATTACGTATCACGACGGAAATACAATCAAACTTGCTAAATAATCTTCTCCCTCTTGTCTTAGCTCCTCAACCAACTGGGACAAGGACCTATATGGCCGTAGTCCATAAGGTGGCGTATCTTTAATAAACGCCTTACACACTATTGCTTTCTCGTGCTCTGTAAGTTCACGTTTTGTAAGAATTGTTAGTATAATAGGTTCGTGCTGCCATGGAATAAGATGTGTTTTTTCCATTTCATAGACTCCTTAAGATAATTTTCTTATAGCCTTGATATTAATAATTAACTTGCTGCCCATCAAGTTAACAATTAATAACCTTAAAATAAATTGGAATATTGCCAATTTACTAATATAGTATAACACATTTTATGTTAAATATCTACAATTATTTATGGCTAAAAGCAAAAAAATAAAGCCGACTAAATCGACCGATATAATGTGAAACGACATTAACCTTTTGTTTTCTTCAAACTTAACTTTATCAATAGTTTTAAATAGTTCGATGAAAATGCATTATGGAGCAAACGTCGTAGTTATCTACAACTTTTTTCTCTTAACGATTGATACAAAAATCAATCAATTTATTAAAGTATATCATAATTTTTATAAATTTCAACAATTTTATAAAAAAATTAATCAATATATATCTATTTCAGTGATTTTTAGAAAAAAATTGAAATTTTATGTAAAATATGATAATATATAAATGTAAGTATTGTTTAGAAACCAATAAGTCAAACAACTTGGAGGTTTCTAACCTCCAAGAAAATTTAAGGAGGTAATCACAATGTTTGAAGTATCAATCCCTAAAATCTCTGATGAGGAGATGATGAAACGGTACGAACAGATTAAGCCCGTTATCACAGTAAATGGCAAGCTTCACTATTTTAGAGAGTTTACTCTAGAAGAACTTAGTGGTATCAGTTATCTGTGGAATCGGCATGAAGATGTACGAGAAGAAGTCGGCGAAGACGAACTTGAGGTCTTGGAAGGTAGAGATTTCGTATGTTTACACAGCTATGGGTACTATGGACTTTTCAAGCCAAGTGTTGGAGAAGTTCTCTCCCAAATTAAGGAATACGATCTTCCTATTATAAAAGCATTCGAAATCATTGAGTTTCCTAAAACTGTAGTTGATTTTCGCAAAGATAGTTTGACTTCTATTGCATTCGACAATGGCTATCATGTTTCGACCGTGAGATTGTACGGAGAAAAAAGGTGATATAAGTAATCGGTGCAGTTTATAACTGCACCGATTTTGCTCTGTTAGATAATTTATCTAAGTATTTTCTTGGCAAAATTTATAATTTATAGAATTAAACAAATACAAGGAAATTTGATTTTGTTCTTCTTTTTGCAAAAGTAATTTCTATGTGGATAAAACTAGAATTTACTTTTGCACATAAAAAATCATATAATAATTATGTTGTTGTCCTATTTTTGTATAAATACTAAGTGATATTGACAATTCCATTTAGTATGAGCCAAACTACTCTCATCATCATTTTTTATAAATTTCATTGTAAAACCTCCTTTTGATATTTAGAGCAATTACAGATTATCTCTATTATATATACATCAAAAGAAAGTTTTTTGCTAAACGCTATCACTTTTTCCGTCCTCATGTGCATAGCACGTGGTTTTCTTGTACGACGTCAATCGTTGTACATATAATCAAGACAAAGAAGACCCGCATTTGCAGGTCCTCTTTGTCTTTTGAAAAGTCTTAATAGAATTTCGAACATAAACACATATGTGCCGATAAATGATTTTAATAAGCGTCTTTTTCAGGGGATTTAATTTCACGAGAAGGTGGGCGAACACCACGCACTTCATATGCCTGTTTTGGATCTTGCGGATCATAGAACGAGCGAGTCTGGCTAGGGCCATAATAATTTTCTGGCAATTTAAGTTCAATATTTATATTCTTCCATAATTCTGGATGCCAATTCTTTGCCATTCTTTTCACTCCTTATTAAAAAATTCGCATTCTTCAACAATAGTTAATGTTCATACATTGATATTTTGATATCATCCTTCCTCCTTTTAAGGCTTTTAAATTTCCCAAACATACTTGTCTGGAATATCCAAAGGTATAACAAAATTGTTACATAGCTATAATATCATGTTTTAGGCTAAAAATCAACATTTTGGCAAATTTTCAAACGGTGTTATTTTTATGTTGACTAATTTTATTCAAATTCTTTCTCATTTTCAAAGCAGTTAAATTCTATGTATTTCATTTACAAATATTCTGTTCATTTTTTATTACATCTCAATTATGTCAAGCATCTTATTATCTTTTTATTACTCTGCATTTTAGCTGTTTAACTTGATTTCTATCATATCCAGTTGTTCTATCAATATTGGTTTTTTCTTGAAATGCATTTATTACTCCTACTAGTGTTGTAAATTTTATTCCTGTTTTTTCAATTATTTTCTTTCTTAAAACAGTTGTTTTATCAATCTAGCACATACTGGAAATCCATTTTTTATTCTTTCTACACCATAATTAGTCGCTTTTACAAGGTAGTTTTTACCCTGTCTCTTGATTTTTAACAGGTCATTTATCTTTTACTTCTTCAATTATAGCTTTATATACAAGTGTCTCAAAAAAAGAAGTTAATTCATTTCAAAAATTAACTTCTAATTGTCAGATATTATTTCAATAACTACATTTTCTTACTTAAATCTTTTGAATAATAATAAATATCAATACATTTTGTATCTCCATCTATTATTTCTTCTTTATAATTATCTATAAAGAAATTTTTAATGGTTTTTTCATATTTATCAAAACCTTGTTTTACATAGAATGGAATATTATTTTCTGTTGTTCCAACTAACATCTTTTTATATTTTGTTTTATAATTATCTGCTAAATATTTTAGCATTTTCTTTCCTAATCCTTGTCCTCTATATTCTTTCTTAGTTGCAATATTTTTTAACTCTACTGTACTTTCATCTTTTTTTAAAACAACTGCAACACTTGCTACTTCTTCTTTATATGTTAATACAAATAATTCGCCATCTTTCAAATAATTATTTATCATATCTTGGCTTGGGTCTGCTTCAAGTAATAAATCCATATACTTTTCTTTATTTTCTTTTTCCTTTTTTATATTTATACTTCTCTTAACAGGAAGAAATTCAAATCCGTCTGGTAATTTTGGCTTATTATTTGTGTGGGCTAAAATTATTTGCTCCTCTGAAAAAACACATCCACAATATTTTTGCATATATAGTCCTAATTCTCTAGCTTCAGTTTGTCCTTCTCTAAA
>CALXZB010000045.1 GCA_944393125.1 uncultured Clostridia bacterium
TATTTTATTTTTTCTAATTTTTTAATTATTTCTCCTCTTGTTGCACTTGTTCCTATTCCTGCTCCTTTTATTTGTTCTCTTAATTCTTCATCTTCAATTAATTTTCCTGCATTCTCCATTGCTAAAATTAATGAACCAGAATTATATCTTGATGGTGGAGATGTTTCTGCATCTTTAATTTCAAAATTTTTGATGTTTACTTCTTGATCTTTTTTTAGAGTTTTCAATACATCTAGATTGTTTTCTTCATTTGTATCTGGTTCTGTTGATGTTTTCTTTGTATTAACTGGTTTTAGAACTTCTAAATATCCTTGTTTTATACAAACTTTTCCACTTGCATTAAATGTTTCATTTTCTATTTGTACAGTTAAATTTATCTTATTATACTCTGCTGGTGGATAAAATATTGCAATAAATCTTTTTACAATTACATTATATATATTTTTTTGTAATTCTGGTAATTTTTCAAAATTTTCGTATCCTTGTCCTGTTGGAATTATTGCATAATGGTCTGTTATTTTACTATCATTTACATATTTTGTTTTTATTAGGTTTGTTGAATATTTTTCATTAACCATCTTATTTAGTAAATTATGTACTTCTTCATCTTTATATCCTTTAATCAATCCATTTAAGTTTTTGGTTATTTCTTTAGCAACAGCTGTTGATAAAACTCTTGCATCTGTTCTAGGATATGTAACTAATTTTTTTTCATACAAGTTTTGTATAATTTCTAGAGTTTCATCAGGCTTTATTTTAAATCTTTTAGTACATTCATTTTGAAGTTCTGCTAAATTAAATAATAA
Organism: uncultured Clostridia bacterium; assembly: GCA_944393125.1. GTDB lineage: Bacteria > Bacillota > Clostridia > TANB77 > CAG-508 > CAG-269. The sequence goes on from CALXZB010000045.1 coordinate 807, forward strand.
TGGTGCATTTTCTTTTTGTTTTGCTTTTTTTAATTCTGTAATTATAGCTTTTTTTCCAATTAAATTATTTATTAAATTTTTAGCATCATCTTCTTTTTTAAATCCACTTTCATTATATAACTTAGGACTATCAAACATTTGTGATTTTTCATTTACTTTCCATTCAGCTTTGAATGAACCTGTTTCATTTTCAAATTCACCTATTATTTTATAGTATTTGGTTTTTTTGAAATTTCTTATTTCTCTTTCTCTTGATACTATCATTCCAAGAACACATGTCATAACTCTTCCTATTGATATTGATGCTTTTTCTTCTTTTATTTGATTTGCTAATCTTTTTCCATATATTATTGATAATAATCTTGAAAAATTAATTCCTATTAAGTAATCTTCTTTAGCTCTTAAATATGCTGAATCAGATAAACTATCATATTCACTTTGGTCTTTTGCCTCTCTTATTCCTCTTTGAATTTCTTCTTCTGTTTGTGAATCTATCCATACCCTTTTAATTTTTGCTTTTGGGTTTGGCTTTGCCATCATAAAAACTAATCTTTGTATATATTCTCCTTCTCGCCCTGAGTCACCTGCATTGTAAATTTCTTCAACATCTTCTCTTTGTAAAAGTTCTTTTACTATATTAAATTGATTTTTTACAGCTGGTATTATTTCATATTTCCATTCTGTTGGAATAAATGGTAATGTATCTAGCCTCCAAAATTTTAATTTTTCATCATATACTTCTGGATAGCTCATTGTTACTAAATGTCCCACACACCATGTTATTATCCAATTTTCTGATTCTATGTAACCATTTTTTCTATTTGTATTAATTTTTAGTGCTTTTGCAAATTCCATAGCTACTGATGGTTTTTCTGTTATTATTAGTTTTTTGGGCATTTAGTTATTCTCCTTTTTAATTAATGTTTTCTTTAGCTAGTTCATATATTTTATTAAATCTTTTGCTAGTTTCCTCATTTTCAAATGTGAATCTATTATATAATTTATCTATATATTGTTTTTCTTTTATTATCTCTTTTGTAATTTTAAAATTCAAATCATAAGTATATTTAAAATGACAAGTTAACATATCTGCTGGTGTTTTAATTTCTTTATAGTCTATTCTGTCTTTTTCTAAATATTGTCTATATATTTCATCAGATATTTTTTCTTGTTCAAAATTTTCTTTTCCCCATATTGTTTCTTTATTTCCTGAAACTAATATAGCAAATATATCTATTTTGTCTGCATCTCTTATTATTTGTGAATGTAATAATTCTCTTTCATTTAATCCTTCTTGTATATATGATTTATTATGATTTAATATAGCAGTTCTTATTATTTGATCATATTTATCTGTTTTTATAAAACCTCTTATTAATCCATCTTTAAATAATAATTTGACTCCAAATTCTCCATGGTTTATACTGTCTTTGTCCATAAATGTATGATATAAACGTATTTGCTCAAATCTTCCTATATCATGTAATAATCCTATTAATTCTGCTAGTTGTATTTCTTCTTCATTTAAGTTTAAATTCTTAGCTATTGTTTCTGATATTTCTGCTACTCTTTCTATATGTGCTACTTTTAGTCTAATTTTATCATCATTTATATCATAATCTTGCACATATTTTTTAAATTGTTCTTTTGCTTTTGTTATATCTATTTCCATATCTATTGTTCCTTTTATTATTATTTTTATTTTCTTATTTGTTTGTTAATATATTCATTTGCTACTTTTCTTATTTCTTCTACCTTTTTTCTGGTATATTCATCTTTAAAATTATATCTATTAAAGATTTTGTTTATATAATCTTCCTCATGTAAAATTTCAAAACTGGCTTTAAAATTTATATCAAATATAAATCCTATCATTTTAATTATATTATCTATTTCTGTTTCATCTTTTCTTGTTTTTATTGGAATATTTTGTTCAAATTCTTTTACAGTTTTTTCAGATATAATAGATTTTTCTACTTGTTCTTCTTTTCCTTTCCAAAACTTTACAACAGCTTCATAAAATATGTCAATCTTGTCTGCATCTCTTATTATTTTTGAAAATTGTTTTTCTTTGTTTGATAGCTCAGATTCTATTGCATATTTATTGTGATTTTTTATTGCTTTAAAAATTATATTATCATATTGGTCTGTTTTAATATATTTTCTAATATCGTTTTTTAATATTTCTACACCTAAATCTCCATGGTCTACACTTTCTATATCTTTAAAAGTATGGTATTTTGTATATTGTTCGAATCGTGCAATGTCATGTAATAATCCTATTAATTTTGCTAATTCTATTTCTTCAGGTGGTAATTCTAATTTTTGAGCTATTTTTTCAGATATTTCCATAACTCTAAGTGAGTGAACTTGTTTTAATTTTATTTTGTCATTTGTTAAATCATACTTTTCCGTGTATTTTAAAAATTCTTGTTTAGCTTTTTCTAAATCCATATTCATAAACATTCCTTCTTTTAACCACATATGAACCTTAAATTATACAATTTAAGGTTCTTTAAAATTTAATTTTTTATACTATAAGTATTTCTTTTTTCCGCTTTTTTATTCTTGCTCTATTATACTAATTTTTTTCATATTTTGCAATACTTTATTGAATTTTAGTTTTTTTATGCTACTGTTTAATGATTTTAATTGACTTTTTACCTTTTTGCTAGTATAATCGATATATTAAATCTATTAAATGAGAGGAGTTCTTTTATGTCATATAATTTTAGAGAAATAGAACAAAAATGGCAAAAATATTGGGAAGACCATAAAACTTTTTATACTGACGTTTGGGATTTTTCAAAACCTAAATTTTATGCTCTTGATATGTTTCCATATCCATCTGGACAAGGATTACATGTCGGACATCCAGAAGGCTATACAGCTACTGATATTTTGTCAAGAATGAAAAGAATGCAAGGTTATAATGTTTTACATCCAATGGGGTTTGATTCTTTTGGTCTACCTGCTGAGCAATATGCTATAAAGACTGGTAATCACCCTGCTGGTTTTACAGAAGCAAATATTAAAACTTTTACAAAACAATTAAAAATGCTAGGTTTTTCTTTTGATTGGGATAAACAAGTTTCAACATGTGATCCTGATTATTATAAGTGGACTCAATGGATTTTTAAACAATTATTTAATGATGGATTAGCAAAACTAGTTGAAATGCCTGTTAACTGGTGTGAGGGACTTGGTTGTGTTCTTTCTAATGATGAAATAATTGATGGAAAAAGTGAAAGAGGTGGATTCCCTGTTGTTAGAAAAAATATGAAACAGTGGATTTTAGATATACCTAAATATGCTGATATATTGTTAAAAGGTCTTGATGATCTTGATTGGCCAGAATCTACAAAAGAAATTCAAAGAAATTGGATTGGTCGTAGTGAAGGTGCTGAAGTAAAATTTAAAGTTGCAAAAAATGAAAACTTAGAATTTACTATTTTTACAACAAGGCCAGATACTTTATTTGGTGCTACTTACTGTGTATTAGCTCCTGAGCTTGAATTAGTCAATAGAATTACTACAAGTGAGCAAAAAGCAGTTGTTGAAGAATATAAAAAATTATCTGCATCTAAATCTGATTTAGAAAGAACTGAACTTAATAAAGAAAAAACTGGTGTATTTACAGGAAGTTATGCTATCAACCCTGTTAATGGTAAAAAAATTCCAATATGGATTTCTGATTATGTATTATCTACATATGGCACAGGATGTATTATGGCAGTTCCTGCACATGACCAAAGAGATTATGAATTTGCAAGTAAGTTTGGGATTGAAATTATTCCAGTTTTAGATGGTGGAGATATCTCTAAAGAAGCTTTTACTGGTGATGGATTACATATAAATTCAGACTTTTTAAATGGACTTGATAAAAAAGCTGGTATAGAAAAAATGATTAACTGGCTAGAAAAAGAAAAAATAGGAACTAAAAAAGTTAATTACAAATTACGTGAATGGATATTTGCAAGACAACGTTATTGGGGTGAACCTATTCCAATTGTTTACTTAGATGATGAGATGAAAGCTTTAGCAGATAGTGATTTACCTTTAGTTTTACCAGATTTGGAAGATTATGCCCCTTCAAAAACAGGTGCGTCTCCATTAGATAAAGCTACTAATTGGGTTAATACTACTTTTGAAGGTAAACCTGCAAAAAGAGAAACTAGTACAATGCCTGGTTCAGCTGGTTCTAGTTGGTATTTCTTAAGATATATTGACCCGCATAATAATGAAACTTTTGCAAATCAAGAACTACTTAAACATTGGATGCCTGTTGATTTATATGTTGGTGGACCTGAACATGCAGTTGGCCACTTACTATATTCAAGATTTTGGAATAATTATTTATATAATAAAGGGCTTGTTCCTGTTAAAGAACCTTTTGCAAAACTTCGTCATCAAGGTATGATTTTAGGTCCAAATGGTGAAAAAATGAGTAAATCAAAAGGAAATGTTATTAATCCAGATGATATGGTTAAAGAATATGGTGCAGATAGCTTACGACTTTATGAAATGTTTATGGGACCAATTGATAGTGCTAAACCATGGGATCCAAATGGAATTGATGGTTCTAAGAAGTTCTTAGACAGAGTTTGGAGATTATTTGTAGAATCAAATAAAATAAAAGATGAAGAAAATAAAAATCTTGAAAAAGTATATAATTTTACAATTAAAAAAGTTACAAATGATTATGAAACTATGAACTTTAATACAGCAATTTCTCAAATGATGATTTTTGTAAATGCAGTTAGTAAAGAAGATGTTCTTCCAAGAAAATATGCGGAAGATTTTCTAAAATTATTAAATCCTATTGCACCTCATATAACAGAAGAACTTTGGAATATATTAGGTCATAATGATTCTATTGCATATGAACCTTGGCCTAAATATGATGAATCAAAAATTATTGATGAAGAAAAAGAACTTCCTGTTCAAATCAATGGAAAATTAAAAACTACTGTTATGATTGCTTTAAATGAGGATGAAAGTTCTATAAAAGCTAAAGTTCATGAGGCTATTAGTGATAAACTTGATGGAAAATCTATTATTAAAGAAATTTATGTTAAGAATAAAATTTATAATGTAGTAGTAAAATAGAGAGGGTGTCCTGAAATAGGAGCCCAAAAAACAAAAAATCCAGCTCGATAAGAGTTGGATTTTTTGTTTTAAAAATT
>CALXZB010000046.1 GCA_944393125.1 uncultured Clostridia bacterium
TTTTACCTCCATATATATAAAATATCACATTTTTTATACATTTTCAATAAATGTGTATAAAAAATCAAAAAAAATATACACATCTTAAAAATATGTATAATTTTTGATATTTTTTTAATATATCTTTAAATCGATATAAAAATATATCAGTTCAATTCCCAAAATCAAGTTTTTTGCATTTTTGGGAAATAATTATATATTACTAATAATTTTATACATAAATAAAATGGTAGCCATTATCAAAGTTTTGTGCATAAAGAGATAGGAGAATAATATTATAGCAATTAAACTTCTACTTCTGCTATTTCAAGCCTTTTGACAGCTTTATAGTTGTTAATATTTTATATATATATATTTATTTATATTATATTCTTTATTATTATAATTTTTTGTATTACTTATTATATCAATATTTATATTAGCTTTTAAAATCAATTTTAAAGTATTTTTATATTTTACTTATATATTTTTAAATTTATATCTATAATTTTTTTCTTATTATATATTTTATATTTTTATATATTAAATTGTATGAAAATTTTTCAAAAATCTCCAAAATGCCTATTTCTCTTTATTTAAGTTTAATAAAGCATTTACTCTGTCTAATCTCATAGGCTTTTCTCTTAGTTCGTCTTCTTTATCAAATTGAGCTTTAACATCAATTTTTGCATTTTCTAATTGTTTTTTAGTGTTTTCAAGTTCTTGTTTATTGTCTTCTAGTTCTTTATTTATATTAGATAATGCATCATCTATTCTAGTCTATGTTTCTTTTAAATTAAAAAAGTAGGTCACGAAATGCTTATATACATCTCATAGCCTACTTTTTTAATATTATCCTATCCATTATGGCCAAAATAACAGATATCTTTATCACTCTCCTATTACATTACAATAATAAAAACATATTTTTCGTTTCCACTATGATAGCTTCCACAAATATTGTCTACTTTTGTAACTGTAATTATTCCATTTTCAGAAATACTAATTTTGGAATGCCGCATCCAATGAGTAGAATCTGTAAAAACATTGCCAAGTCTCAGAACTTTCTTTTCTGAAACTTTAACGTATTCCCTAGGTTGTACCACTTTATAAATAGCATAATCGCTATTTATATCTCTAGTAAGAAGGTATAACACATCTTTAATGGATGCTTGATCTACAACTTGGCATTCTGCATCATAATCAATGCAACTCCCAATCATATATTTGCACTCTCTTTTTATTCTTTTAAAGCGTGCTTTCCGCATTTTTACTTTTTTTCTAGGACTAAACTTCATAATCCCATTTCCTTTCTTTCAAGTGTGATTGTTGCAATGTTGGCCTCATTGCTAGAAAAGAAACTACTATACCATACAAGGTATAATAAAGATTATACCTTATTTTTATTTTTTTGTAAATATAGTAAAATTGCTTTTAATTTTGCTGATTGTTCTCTATTTAGTCAAACAGTTTCATCTTTTAAGTTTGTAAACTCTATTCGTGAAAATACAATTTTACTTGTTCTTGTATTTCTAATTTCAATTGTTCTATTGTTCCGTCAAGTTCATTTTGTTCCATTTCATTTCTTACATCTGCTGGAAATATATTTTTCATATCATCTTCATAATAACTTCCATCTCTTGGTACTCGTGAATCTTTAACAGCATATTTATCATCTTTCTTTTCTACAATAAACATATATGGTATTGATGAACCACTATCTTGTTTTATTTCATTATTTTCTAAATAATACTTTTCTTGTAGCACCCAAGTATATATATTGTAAATGGAATAATTATCTTTTTCTTCAATCAGATATATTTTCATACTTACGAATGTTTTTTCATTATCATTCTTTTTGGGTTCACTATTGCTTTTGTCTACTAAATAATCTTTTATTGCAATTTCTATTTTTGTTGGTTCCATATCAATAGGTGGTGCGTAAGAATATCCCCAAGTACCAAAAAATATAGGTTTGTTGTTTTTCATTCTATTCATATCAATTACATACAAAGACACTACTATTGTGATTAATATTATAATTATTGTTAAAATTGATATAAATATTGTTGTAGTTTTTTTAATTTTTTTATTAGTATAATCTATTGTACTAATCAAACTTTTTTCTGTCTTTTCAACTATTTTTTCTTTTTCTAATTTTTCACCTGACAGCAATTCATTTAAAGTTATCCCAAGTTCATCACTTAAAGGTTTTAATAATGATAAATCAGGCATATATTTTCCTGTTTCCTATCTTGAAATTGTCTTGTTTGTTACTCCTAATTTTTCAGCTAATTGTTCTTGTGTTAATCTCTTATTTTTACGACTTAAAGCGATAAATTTTCCTATTTTATCTAAATTCATTTTTATCTCCTCCCTTTTGTAAAAATTGTAATATAATTTTACTAAAATTAACATCCCACAAATAGCGAATTTCTTTTTTGATTATCAATTTCAACTTAACTACATATATTTGAAATGTATTTTTGGTCAATCATTTGTAATATCTCCATTGCCACTTACTGGAATAGTATCACCTAAATAAGTAGGTTCAGGTTTATATATGCATTTTATAAAATCTTTATTTCTTGCTAATATTTCTCTTAATTCTCTATATGTGGCTCCTACATATTGTCTTGGATCTGAACCAACCCCATAAGCTTCTAGCCCTAATTTATTTGCAATATATAATGCTCTGTATAAATGATATTTTTGAGTTACTATTACAACTTTTTTAGCTTCAAAAATTTCTTTTGCTCTGTATATACTTTCATAAGTTGAAAATCCTGCATGGTCCATAAAAATATTTTCTGATGGTATTCCATTTTCAACTGCATATTGTTTCATAATATTTACTTCATCATATTCTTTTCTGCCATGGTCTCCACTCATTATTATTTTGTTTGATACATTATTATTATATAATTTTATACCTTCTAACAATCTATCTTCTAACATAGGGCTAGGCTTACCTTCTCTTATTCCAGCTCCTAAAATAATTATACAATCTATTTCTGATAATTTTGAATAATCTTTTTCACTTATAATTTGTTTTTTTGTAGAGGATTTTACATAAAAATTTATGCTTAATACTATTATTGTAATTAGTATAATAACTATTATTATATATTTTAATACTTTTTCCATTGATATCTCCTATTTCTTTAAAAATTACTATTTATACTATAATAACATAAAAAGAAAAATTACTCTATACTTCCATATAAAGTAATTTTAGGAATTGCACTTTATTGTTAAAAATCATATTCTTCAAAGATTTCAAATATATAATATTATAATTCTAATTCTTCATTATCTTTTCTTACTGTTCCATCTATATTATATCTACCATGTACTTTAGTAATATTTTTTAAAGCTATATCACCTAAATCAAGTCCATAAATTTCAGAAATAGCTGATAAATACCATAAAGCATCACCTAATTTTTCTTCCATTTTATAAATATTTAATACATTTCCATCAATCCTATGTTCTCCAAATAGCTCTGCTACCTTTCCAATTTCTTTTATCAGACCTAAACAAAAAAATCTTACTCTCTCATTTTTTGAATCAGGCAAATCAGATCTGTATGTTTCTAATACACTTTGTACATATTCAGACATATCCATAGTTTCATCTAAATTTAGAGTTTTTCCGTAATTTAAATGTGTTTTCTTTAAATTATTTAATGCAATTTTCGGTAAACTACAATTAGGTAACTGTGTAGAAATTTGTGAAATATACCAAAATACATCACCTATTTCTTCTCCTAAATGATTAATATCTATTTCTTTCTCATGAAAATTTCCTTCAATACTTCTTCTAATAGGAGATGTAACTTCTGATGCTTCTTCATATAATCCTAAAATAAGTTCTGTATATTTATCATCTGAATCTTTATCTCTAATATATTTTGCTAAACTATCCTTAATTAAATACTCATATTTCTCAAATGTTATTTTCATTTTAGCCTCCTATTATTTTGTTAAAATCTAAATTTAAAGCATTACTTAAATCATGTATGATTGAAACTAAATTAGTTAATTCTTTATCTACATTTTCAATAGATTCAAGAATTCTACTTTTTTCTTCACTTGCCAAAATATTTTTAACTTCTCCGGAAATTTTACCAGTAGTTTGTATCATATTAAATTGAGCCTGAACTATTTTATCTTTTCTATTCATGTTTTCTTTCATATATATCCTCCAATAATCAAATTTTATTTATTTTTTCAATTTTATTTTTCAAAATTATTTATTACAAAATTTACTAAATCTTTTGCTGAGTTCCTATTTATAATTTTAGACTGTTTTTCTATCATTTCACTTTGCATATTTTTATCTTTTAGTAATGTTGAAGTATTTATTATTACTTCTTCAACATTGTTTGTTACTAAGCTAAGACCATTCTTCCTAAAAAACTCCGCATTATAATTTTCAACACCAGGTATTGGCATTAAATGAATAATTGGCTTTCTTAATATTCCAACTTCTGTACTTGTAAGTCCCCCAGGCTTTGTTAAAACAATTTTACTTGCTGAAATGTATTCATTTATATTATTTACATATCCCTTAACTATAAGGTTGGGATTATTTATTTTTTCTAACTTAGAATACAATTCATGATTATTTCCGCAAATTGCTACTACGTAAACTTCTGGAATATTTTGTAATATTGCCTCAACTATTTCTTTCATTTTTCCAAAACCCATACTTCCAGATGCAATTAAAACAATATCTTTATCTGTTGGTAAATTGAGATTGTTATTAACTCTATGAAACGAGGTTGAAACAGATATTCCAAAATCTAGCAAACATTCTTCATTAAAACCTTTTTTTACAAAATCTTCTTTTAAAGTACTATGAGGTATAATAAAATAATCAGGTGTTGTTTCTTCCCAAAACGGAATAGCATGATAATCTGTTGCAACATTAATAAGTTTTATATTTTCTCCATCTTTTTTTAGTGTAGTAACAGCCATTGCTGGAAACAAATGCGGACAAATCACCAAGTCATACTTATTTTCTTTTATATATGAATAAAGCTTGTTTTTTCCTAATATATTTAAAGCATAGACTGGACTAGTAATTCCCGTCTTGCTATATTTTTCACCTAATTTATATGCTATCTTGAATATATTACCATTTCCCTTTGTTGTTCCTAAATATATTTTTTCCACTCGCTCTTTTGCTTTAGGTCCTAAAATATCAAAATAATCAACAAAATCACATACAACGTTATTTTCTCTAAACTCTTTTTCAATGTAATGACCACAGGCATTATGCCCTCCACCGGTACTACAAGATAATACTAATATTTTCATATTTTCACTTCCAATTATTATTAAACATATTTTTCAAATATTTGCTGTTAAATGTTTTATCTAAAAATCTTTCATAACTATTATTGGGTGGAATTTTCATGTCTGATTTATGAGCCCTATTTACACAACTTATAGTTAAAAGAATATCAAATATTAAAAATGTTGTTAAGCTAATTATAACAATTTTATATACTTTGGGATTAATCTTATTAAGGGTCTTATCTATCTGTGGATATAAAATTTTTATCCATAAAATTCCTAAAGCTCCCCAAAATATAGAATACAAAAAACAAATACGTCCATTTATATTTAGAAACATATTTGAATAATCCCATGCAGTAAAACCTAAAACTAATTCCATTCCCCAACTCATAATATATTCTAAAATGGATCCACCAATAAAACTTAATATAAATATTTTTACATATGATTCATCTTTAAATCTATATAATAGTAATGTAAGAGCAACCCCACAAATACCATAAGCAAAATTAAATGGTCCAATTACAACAGCAGAATGACTAATAAATATACCTTTTGTAATC
>CALXZB010000047.1 GCA_944393125.1 uncultured Clostridia bacterium
GCATTATCACAATTATCAAGAGCAGTAGAACAAAGACCAGACCATAGACCAATGTTATCAGATTTGAGAGAATCTGGAGCAATTGAGCAAGATGCTGATATTGTTATGTTTTTATACAGAGATGACTACTATAATAAAGATAGTGAGAAAAAAGATATTGCAGAAGTTATTATAGCAAAACACAGAGGAGGATCACTAGGAACCATAGAACTATTATGGTTAGGAAGTTATACGAAATTTGTTAATTTAGAAAAAAGATTTGATGATTAATGTCCAATGGGGACGTTTCCCGATGGACATTTTTAATATTATAGTTAAAGGTGGATTTTTATGGCGCAGAGAGAAAAAAAGACATTAATACATAAAGTGTTTAATACAATAGTAAAATATCAGTTAATAGAAACAGGAGATGTACTAGTTTTAGGTGTATCAGGAGGACCTGATTCTATAACTATGTTAGATATTTTGTTGAAAATAAAACAAGCAAATCAGATATCATTTGATTTTGTTGTTGCTCATGTCAATCATATGATAAGGGAAGAAGCAAAAGAAGACGAAGAATATGTCAAAGAGTATTGTATGAAAAATGACATACAATTTTATGGAAAAAGTATAGATGTTCAAAAAATAGCCTATACTAATAAAATCAGTACGGAAGAGGCAGGAAGAGATGTAAGATATAAATTTTTTGATAAAGTATTACAAAAAATAAATGGGAACAAGATTGCAGTTGCCCATAATAAAAATGACAGAGTTGAGACAATGATTATGAATGAGTTACGCGGGTGCGGTATACAGGGATTGAAAGGGATTGAACCAATCAGAGGAAAGTATATTAGACCACTGATAGAATGTGAAAGAAAAGAAATTGAAGAATATTGTAAAGAAAACCATATAGAACCGAGAATTGACAAAACCAATTTTGAAAATGTTTATACCAGAAATAAGATTAGAAATATTATGATTCCGTATGTAGAACAAGAATTTAATCCAAATTTTATAGAAACAATGAATAGACTTTCCAATCTTGTAGTAGAACAAGAGGAATATATACAAAAACAAGTTGAAAACATATATGAAAAAATTGTTTTAGAAGAGAAAATAGGCAGATATTATATAGAAAATATTTCATCCAAACAGGCAAATGAACAAATTGAACAGAATGAAAAAAACGAACAAGACAAAGAATATGTTATATTAGATTTAAAAAAATTTAATGAACAAGAAAAAGTAATAAAATCAAATATCATTTTATATACTATAACAAGACTTTTTCATACAACAAAAGGAATTGAAAAGATACATATAGAAGATATTATAAAATTATGTACTAATAATATAGGAAATAAATTTTTAATGCCAAACAAAAATTTAAAAGTTTTTATAAAAAATAGAGAAATTAAAATTTCTAAGGAAGTATAAGTATCCGTAATAATATATAAAATAGATATAAATTGTAATAAAAAAGAAATACAAAAAACTATTGAAAAACAAAAAGCAATATGATAAAGTTCTAAACGATTAGAAACACAGTTATGTGTAAAGTAAAGAAACATCAAGTATAAAGAGGAGGAATGATTTTGAAAAACGGAATAAAAACATTAGCTATGTGGCTAATTATTATTGTAATTTTTTTGGTTGTATTATCATCAATAGTAGAAAATAGTAATTCAAAATGAACATATTCAGAATTGATAACAAATATAAATAGCAATAATGTGAAATCAATTGTCATTAATGCTGATGGAAAAACAGCAGAAGTAGAATTAAAAGATGATAATATAAGAAAAGAAACAAATATACCAGATATAGGTACTTTTATGACATATGTAGAGGAATTCATAAATAATGGAAACTTTACATTAGAAGAAAAATCAGAATCTATATTTATGGCATTACTTCCATTAGTAACACCATTTGCAATATTAATCATATTTATGCTTTTCTGGTTTTTAACAATGGGAGGAGCTAGTAGTGGAAATCCTGGAAGTAAAACCATGTCATTTGGAAAAAGTAAAGCAAGAATGATGACACCAGCAGAGAAAAATAGAATTACGTTTGAAGATGTGGCCGGTGTAGATGAAGAAAAAGAAGAATTAGAAGAAATCGTACAATTCTTAAAAAATCCAAAGAAATTTACAGATATGGGAGCAAGAATACCAAAAGGTGTTTTATTAGTAGGTCAACCAGGTACAGGTAAAACATTGCTTGCAAAAGCAGTTGCTGGAGAAGCAGGAGTACCATTCTTTATTATTAGTGGTTCAGACTTTGTAGAAATGTTTGTCGGTGTGGGTGCATCAAGAGTAAGAGATTTATTTGACCAAGCTAAGAAAAATGCACCATGTATTATCTTTATAGATGAGATTGATGCTGTTGGACGTCAAAGAGGTGCAGGACTTGGTGGTGGACATGATGAAAGAGAGCAAACATTAAATCAATTATTAGTTGAAATGGATGGATTTGCAGAAAATGAAGGTGTTATTGTTTTAGCTGCAACCAATAGACCAGATGTATTAGATAAAGCTTTATTAAGAGCAGGAAGATTTGACAGACAAATTGTTGTTGGATTACCAGATGTAAAAGCAAGAGAACAAATACTAGAAGTGCATAGTAGAAAGAAGAGACTAGCAGATGATGTAGATTTAAAAGTCATTGCCAAAAATACATCAGGATTTGCAGGAGCAGACTTAGAAAACATATTAAATGAAGCAGCGTTGTTAGCAGCTAGAAGAAATATGAATGAAATTGGAATGAGAGAAATTGAAGATGCTATGGTAAAAGTAACCATGGGACCTGAAAAGAAAACAAGAGTAAGAAGTGATAAAGAAAACAAATTAGTTGCTTATCACGAAGCAGGGCATGCAGTTGTTAGTCATTATTTAGAAACACAAGACCCAGTACATGAAATATCAATTGTACCTAGAGGTATGGCTGGTGGATATACGATGTATAGACCAACAGAAGATAAAAACTTCATGTCAAAAACAGAAATGGAAGAAAATATTGTATCACTTTTAGGTGGTAGAGTAGCAGAAGCACTTATCTTAAATGATATATCAACAGGTGCAAGTAATGATATCGAAAGAGCAACACAAATTGCAAGAAGTATGGTAACCAAATATGGTATGAGTGAAAAAATAGGAGCATTAATGTTGGGTTCTAGCCAAGATGAAGTCTTCTTAGGAAGAGATTTTGGACATACAAAAGAATATTCAGAAGAAACAGCAGCAGTTATTGATGAAGAAACAAAGAGAATAGTGGATACTGGATATAACAGAGCAAAGAAAATATTATCTGATAATGTGGATAAATTACATCAAGTTGCAGGAATCTTACTTGAAAAAGAGAAAATTACTGCTGATGAATTTGAAGCGATTTTTGCAGAAGAACAATAAAATAAAAAAGAAAGTAGCAAATCATATTGCTATTTTCTTTTTTTTGGGATAAAATAAAAATACAAAAGAAAATAAAATAGAGGAATGATTATGAAAGATTATTATGGAATATTAGAAGTAAATGAAAAAGCATCACAAGAAATTATAGAAAAAGCATATAAAACATTAGTAAAAAAATATCATCCAGATTTATATTCATCTGTACAAAAAAGGGAAGCAGAAATAAAATTGAAAGATATTAATGAAGCATACAATATCTTATCAGATAGTTTTTTAAGGGCGCAATATGATTTAGAATTGCAAAAGGAGAAAATTCGTGCACAGACGAGTAGAAATGTATCAGAAGAAAATACTCAAAATTATAAGCAAAATGCTACACAAAAAAGAAATGAAAACATATCAGGAAACAGAAGAAAAAAAGCGAAAACACAATATGTACGAAATAAAAGCAATGTTGGAACAATATTTGGAATTGCAGATTTAGTAAAAGATTTATGGACGAATAGACCCCAAAAAAGAGAAAGAAAGAAAATGAATAAAACAGATTGGATTGCAATAGGATTAACAATTGTTGTCGTTTTTATCATTGGAGTTATATTATGGTTTATACCATTTACAAATGGATGGATGAGACAATTATTATTTGAAAATGCATTATTCAATTTTATAGGTGGTTTATTTTCTTAATTTGGAAATAATTCTATTGACAACTAAGAGCCAATAAGATATAATATATATCGTTGAATAAGGGTTATCCCAACATACAGTTTTCGTATGACCGGAAGGAGGGGAATTTAAATGTTAGAAATAAAAGTTAATAATGGTAATATAGAAGATGCTCTAAAAAGATTTAAAAGACAATGTGCTAGAAATGGAGTATTACAAGAAGTTCGTAAGAGAGAGCATTATGAAAAACCTAGTGTAAAAAGAAAGAAAAAATCTGAGGCAGCAAGAAAAAGAAAATTTTAGTACATATAAAATGAGGTATTAACGAAAATTAATATCTCGTTTTTTTGTCTTATAATTTGTATTGATCCGAAAATTTGTAAAATAGAAGATACTCTTATGTATAGTGAACTATATAAAATACTTGTAAATTTATAAAAAAATTTAATAATAAAGTAAAAATTGTGTTATAATATAATACAGAATTAATAAGAAAAAATTAAAGAATTTTGATATTTGGTATTATGTAGAAAAATGTATATAAATAAATTTTTAGCATAAAATAGACCAAAGATTCAAGGAAAGGAAATATATGAACGATATAAAAAAAGAAATAAAAAAAGGAATCAAACTTCATGTTTTAAATACAGATAAATTTAAAACAAATTTAGTGGCTGTATTTTTAACAACAAAACTGGAAAGAGAAACAGTAACAGCAAATGCACTTATTTCAGCTGTATTAAGAAGAGGAACAAATAACATGCAAACCCAAGAAGAGATTAGCAAACAATTAGAAGAATTATATGGGGCTAGTTTTGACTGTGGTATTGATAAAACAGGAGACAATCAAGTATTAAAATTTTATATTGAAACTGTAAATGATGCATTTTTACCACAAGCAAATGAAAATATATTAAAAAAATCCATTGAAAATATATTAGATATTATATTTAATCCATTGGTGGAGAACAATGCCTTCAAAACAGAATATGTAGAACAAGAAAAGAACAATATGAAGCAAAGAATAGAAGGAAGAATCGATAACAAAAAAAGATATGCATTAGATAGATGTATAGAAGAAATGTATAAAGGAAAACCTTTTGGACTATATAGATTTGGATATGTTGAAGATTTAAATCATATTAATGAAGTAAATTTATATGAAAGATATAAACAATTAATTGCACAATGTAAAATAGATATTTTTGTTTCAGGAAATGTAAATGAAGAAGTAGAAAATATCATATCAGAAAATCAAAATGTAAGAAATCTAGAAGAAAGAGAACCTAGCTACAATAAAGAAAGTGAAAAAAATACAGTGAAACAAGGCGAAAAAATAGAAACAATGGATGTCATGCAAGGGAAATTAGTAGTTGGTTTAGATGTCAATTCACAAAATGAAGATGAAAAATATAATGTTATGATATATAATACAATTTTAGGAGGAAGTGCAAATTCTAAAATATTTCAAAATGTTAGAGAAAAAGCAAATTTAGCATATGAAGCAGGTTCTAGATATTTTAAATATAAAGA
>CALXZB010000048.1 GCA_944393125.1 uncultured Clostridia bacterium
TATAAAATTATGAATACTACTAAAAAAAGAAGAGTGTTAACAAAATTTTTTATATACTTTGTCAACACTCTGAAAAACTAGAATTATAAAATTCTAGTTTTTTTATATATTAGTTGGTTATTAAAAAAATTCTTTATATCAAAAATAAACATTTAATCAAAAACTTAAATATAATATAAAGGGGAATGAAAATGTTTTATAAAAAATGTTTTAGAAATCTGTCAAATGAAGAAATAACAGAAAGAGAACTACAAGAGAAAATACAAAAAGGAGCAATATTAATAGATGTAAGAAGTAATCAAGAATATAGAGAAGGACATCTCAAAGGAGCAATTAATATTCCAGATTTTGAAATACAGAATGAAATCCAAAGAAAAATACCAAGGAAAGACCAATTAATAGTTTTATACTGCCAAAATGGTAGTAGAAGTAAAAATGCAAGTGATATGATGAAAAAAATGGGATATACAAATGTATTTAATTTAAAAAATGGAATTCAAAATAAAATAGCCTACAAATTTTAAATTTTGTAGGCTATTTTTATTCTTTTTGGAATATCTTCAATTAAATTTATATATTGTTTGAATTTCTCTTTTTGAAAACAAATTTTCTCTACATTGGCTAATCATCCATAAAATATAAAATTTCATAAAACAGCATTATAATGAATATAAATATAAGAGGAGGTAGTAGAATGGAAGAAAATATATTAAAAAGATTTTCAAACATAATAAAAGGAGTAATCATTTCAATAATATTTACTCTATTTTTTCTATTGATATTTTCAATAATATTAACTTATACAAATATAGAAGAATCATTTATTTCACCAGTGATAATCATAATAACAGCAATTAGCATATTTATAGGAAGTTCAATAGGAAATATAAAAATGAAAAAAAATGGATTAATAAATGGAGCATTTATAGGAGGCATATATTTATTAAGCATTTATATTATATCAGGAATAATAAATAAAAATTTTTCTATAACAATATCATCAGGAATAATTATTGCATCAGGTATGATATGTGGAATGATAGGAGGAATTATTGGAGTAAACAAAAAATAGTAATTAAATAAAAAATAATTAAAAATAGTTGATATTTTTGGAAAAATGGGGTAAAATCAATACGAACAAAGGAGGCAACAATGATAACATTAGAAGATGTAATAAAAAATGATGAGGTACAAGCATTTGTAAATGCATCTCAAAAACAGCTAAAAGCATTAGGGTATACAGAACATTCAAATAGGCATATAAGTATAGTATCAAAAAGAACTGAAGAAATATTAAAAAAATTAAAATTTGATGAAAGAACTATAGAATTAGGAAAAATTGCAGGATATTTACATGACATAGGAAACTGTGTAAACAGAGTAGATCATGCGCATACAGGAGCAATACTTGCATATAACATTTTAAAAGAAATGGGAATGTCAGCAGAAGAAAGAACTGAAATAATGATGGCTATAGGAAACCATGATGAAAAAACAGGAACGGCAGTAAGTGATATATCGGCTGCATTAATATTAGCAGATAAATCTGATGTTCATAGAGATAGAGTAGTAAACACAAATATGTCAACATTTGATATACATGATAGAGTAAATTATGCTGTAACAGATGCTAAATTAAATTTAGATGAGATAAGTAGAAAAATAACATTAACATTAACAATAGATACAGAAATCTGTCCAGTTTTAGACTATTTTCAAATATTTATGGAAAGAACAATGATGAGTAAATATGCTGCAAAATATCTAAATATTTGGTTTGAACTAGTAATAAATGGAATAAAACTTTTATAAAAATAGGAAGGAATGATAATAAAGATGAAAACAATAAAAATAATAACAATAATATTAGCTATTATCTTAATAACAATGATAGCTTTTGGAGGAGTATATATAAGGACTCAAAATAGAATGGAAAACAAAGTAAAAAGTTATGACTTTGGTAGAGAAATAAAAGGTGGAAGAATAGTTGAACTAAAAGTAAATGATGAAAATAATGAAGAAATAAGAACACAAGAGAACTATGAAATAGTCAAAAAAACTATAGAACAAAGATTAAAGAATTTAGGTGCGCAAGATTATACAATATCATTAAATACAACAGATGGAACTATTGTTGTTGAATTAGAAGAAAACTCTAATACAGATACATATGTATATTTCTTAACAGCAGATGGAAAAGTACAAATAAAAGAAGAAGATTCAGAAAATGAATTATTAAGTGATGAAATGGTTAAAAAAACAACATATACATATACTGCAAATGCAGAAGGAGAATACCAAGTGTATATGGAGTTGTACTTAACTGAAGAAGGACAAGCTAAAATAGAAGAAATAAAAAATAATTATGCAATTTTTGAAGATGAAGTAGAAGAAATAGAAGCTAGCAGAGAAGATGAAGAAGAAACAGAAAACGAAGAAACTGAAAATGTGGAAACAACAGAGCAAACAGAAGAAAACAATGAAGAAACAAGAAAAATTGCAAAATTAACAATAGCAGGTAGTGAATATAGCATAGACAAAATAGAAAAAGACGTAATAAGAGTAAAAATTGGTGATGAAACAAGTAACACTACATATGTAAATAATTATATAAATATAGCTATTGAATTAGCATTATTAACAAATTCAGGAAAATACCCAATAGAATATGAAATGGAAAATAACAGACTAGTTTATTCAGATATAACAAATAAACAACTTTTATATTTTGCAATTAGTGTAGCAGCAGTAATATTTATAATATTTATAGCACTAATAATACAGTATAAAATGAAAGGACTACTTGTAAGTTTATCATATATAGGATTTATATCAATATTATTATTAGTATTAAGATATGCAAATGTCAGCATTTCAATAGAGGGAATTGGCGCAATAGTAGTAACTCTAATAATAAACTTTATAGTGAATAAAGCTTTATTAGAAGGAGCAACTCACACAGAATATAAAAATGTATTATTAAAACTAATGCCAGTCATAATAATATCATTAGTATTCAGTTTTGCGAAATGGTCAAACTTAAGTAGTTTTGGAATGATAATGTTCTGGGGATTACTAATAATAGTCATATATAATTTAGCAGTAACAAAAACATTATTAAAATTAAAAGAAAGCAAATAGGAGGCAACAGATGAAACAAAAAAGTAAAAATATTATACTTATTGCAATAATAGGATTGATAATTATTGCAGGGATAACTGTAATAAGTGTATGGGGATTTAACAAAGAACTAAGATACTCAGAAAGTAAAAAAATAGAAATATATGTAGAACAACAAGTAGATGTTGAACTAGTTAAAAGCATTGCAGATGAAGTATTAGGAATGCATAATATGGTACAAACAATAGAAATATATAGAGATATGGTTACGATAAGAGCAATAGATATAACAGAAGAGCAAAGAAACACAATAATAAATAAGCTAAAAGAAAATTATGAATTCGAACAAACAGCAGAAGAAACTGATATAGTAATAGTACCAGTAACTAGAATTAGAGACATGTATAAACAATATATTATGCCATTTGTAATTTCAGCAATTTTAGTAGTTGCGTATACATTAGTTATATACTATAAAAAAGGAATACTAAAAGTACTAAGAAATGTTATACTTATTCCAATTATAGCTGAATTGCTTTTATTAAGTTGGATGGCAATTGTAAGATTTCCAATAGGAAGGATTACACCAGTATTTATAATACTAGTATATATTGCTAGTGTATGGTATGCTATGAATAGAATAGAAAAATAATATAATGCTATTATGGGAGGAATATAAAATATGTCAAATAATGAAAAAAGAACAGATTACATAAGCTGGAATGAATATTTTATGGCAATAGCAAAATTATCAGGAATGAGAAGTAAAGATCCGAATACTCAAGTTGGAGCATGTATTGTAAGTAATGATAACAGAAT
The DNA here is from genome assembly GCA_944393125.1 of uncultured Clostridia bacterium. Classification (GTDB taxonomy): domain Bacteria; phylum Bacillota; class Clostridia; order TANB77; family CAG-508; genus CAG-269. The sequence goes on from CALXZB010000048.1 coordinate 3,940, forward strand.
TTTATCAATAGGATATAATGGTGCTCCAAACGGATTTGATGACGAAAAATTTCCATGGTCAAGAGAAGGCGAAAACTTAAAAACAAAATACCCATATGTGTGTCATGCAGAACTTAATGCTATTTTGAATTATAGAGGAACTAAGAAAGATTTAGAAAATGCAAAAATATATGTAGACTTATTTCCTTGTAATGAATGTGCTAAAATAATAATTCAATCTGGCATAAAAGAAGTTATTTATCTATCAGATAAATATGCAAATAGTGAAAACAATGTAGCATCTCGCAGACTATTTGACGAATGTGGAATTAAATATAGTAAAATAAAATTAAATGAAAATAGAGAAATAAAAATAGAATTAAAATAAAATTTACCAAAAGTATTGACATATATGCTAAAAGGTTATATAATAATGACGCATGAATTTTAGCGTTGAAACTGAATGTGGCTACACTCTTATAAAACAATAGAGTGGAGGGAACTTCAGTGGAGTATGTCTTGGCTAGACCAGGCGGTAAGTTTTATATAAGTTAAACATGTTATATGAATAACAAAATATTAAAAACACTTATCCCAGAATAATCATGCAAATTTTGGGATTTTATAATGGGTAAAAACAAAACACCCGGATGTGTTATAACTTGCCAACGCGTAATTTTAATAATTATAATATTTTTTAAGGAGGGAAAAATTACAATGGCAAATTCAATCGTATCAAGTGAGAAAATTAGAATAAGACTAAAAGCTTATGACCATGTAGTTTTAGATCAGTCTGCTGAAAAGATAGTAGATACTGCTAAGAAAACAGGAGCAAAGGTATCAGGTCCTATTCCATTACCAACACAAAAAGAAATCGTAACAATTTTACGTTCTCCACACAAACACAAAGATTCAAGAGAACAATTTGAAATGAGAACACATAAAAGAGTTATTGACATTCTTTACCCAACACAAAAAACAATGGATAGTTTGATGAAACTAGAACTACCAGCAGGTGTTGACATAGAAATCAAAAATTAGTTTCAAAATATAAATAAATATAAGTTAAATCAAACCAAGCTGGCACATGTCAGCCAATAGTAGGAGGATTAAAAATGAAAAAAGCATTAATAGGAAAAAAAGTAGGAATGACACAAATATTTGATGAAAACGGAGTTGTTATTCCAGTAACAGTAATAGAAGCAGGTCCATGTGTAGTGGCTCAAGTTAAAACTATCGAAAACGATGGATATGAAGCAGTACAATTAGGATTTGGAGAAGTTAAAGAAAGCAAATTAAACAAACCTGAAAAAGGACATTTTGCAAAAGCAAATGTAACAGCTAAAAAATATTTAAGAGAATTCAGATTAGATTCAATTGAAGGAATAAAAGTTGGAGATGAATTAAAAGCAGATGTATTTGCAGCTGGAGAAAAAATAGATGTACAAGGAACATCAAAAGGAAAAGGATTCCAAGGTGTAATAAAAAGACATGGACAATCAAGAGGACCAATGGGACATGGATCTATGTACCACAGAAGACCAGGTTCAATGGGACCAACATCAACACCAGGAAGAGTATTCAAAGGTAAAAAATTACCAGGACATATGGG
>CALXZB010000049.1 GCA_944393125.1 uncultured Clostridia bacterium
GTAACAATCTCCCCAATATGCAACTTTATGTGCAATCCAATCTTCAACTCCGAGTTTCCTTAATCCCCACAATCTTTTCTTAGCTACTTTCCACTGTTTCCATATTACTATTCTTATCATTGTTCTTAAATGTTCGTCTATTTTCTGCAATACAGTTTTCATTGAGCCTATGCGAAAGTAATTTACCCAACCTCTTATTACTTCGTTTATTTTCTTTATTCTATATGTTAAGTCTATGCTCCAACTTCTTTTACATAATGCTTTTAGCTTCCTTTTGAATTTCATTACGGACTCTTGATGTGGTCTCGCTTTCCAACCTTCTTTACTTTTCCAAAATCCAAATCCTAGATATTTGAGTTTGCTTGGTGGCGTTATTTTCGTTTTTGTTACATTTACTTTTAGTCCAAGTTTCTTTTCTATCCACTTTGTTATGGTATACATTACTCTTGTTGCTGCTGCCTTACTTTTTAACACGATTACTACATCATCTGCATATCGTGCAAATCGTTGTCCTCTGCTTTCAAGCTCTTTATCCAATTCGTTTAACATTATATTACTTAGCAATGGTGATAGATTTCCCCCTTGTGGTGTTCCTACTTCTGTTGTTTCATATCTTCCTTTGTCCATAACTCCTGCTTTAAGATATTTTCTAATTAGACTTTCTGTATCTCCGTCGTGTATTACTCTTCCCACGTAACTCATTAATTTGTCTTGTGGTACATTGTCAAAGAATTTCTCTAAGTCTATATCCACTATCCATACATATCCATCATTAAAATATTCAAGTAATTTAATTATGGCTTGTTCACATCTTCTATTTGGTCTAAATCCATAACTACTCTCGCTAAATGTTGGCTCAAATATTGGTGTTAATACTTGTGTTATCGCTTGTTCAATTACTCTGTCTATTACTGTTGGAATACCTAGTTTTCGCACTCCTCCATTTGGTTTGGGTATTTCTACTCTTAATACTGGTTGTGGTTTATATTTCCTTTCTCGGATTTCTTCTTTGATACCTTGCCAATGTTCTTTCATATATTCTTCAAGTTCATTGATTGTGACTCCATCCACTCCTCCTGCTCCTTTATTTGCATATACTCTTCTGTATGCTATTCCTATGTTTTCGTCACTAAGTATCTTTTCTAGCATTTCTGACATATTTCGTCTCCTCTCCTTTCCGCTTTCAGATAATTTACCATATGTTGTGATGTTTCCCCTCAGTTACGCTTTGGTTTCGCATCTTGTCAGGTCATTATCTGAAACATACATTTTAATTTGACGCTTTGAATTGTTCAGCCCTTCCTAAATTTCTTTAGTACTATGGCTTCTGCTGACTTCTCATAGTTCGTTGTTACTACAGACTTCTCCGCCTATGAGACCTCACGGGATAAACCAATACTCTTTCCTCGTCTACCTGCCTGATTTACGCATTAAGGTTACGGTTACCTTTTGGACTTCATTGATATTTGCCAACTTATCCGCTTAATACGCCTTAGTATCAGGTTTCTGTCCGTCAGGCTACGATTTCGCTATTGCTTCTTCTCTCCCACACCTCACGATGTGAAACTTGCAAGTCGCTTAAGAGTTCGTCGGTAACTACGCCTCAGTGGACTTTCACCACAGAGCATTGATATGCCCGTCATACAAAAACATATCGCACAACTCTTAAGAGTTATGCGATATGTTTTCTGACTCGCTTTATAAAATCCAGCTAAAGCATACAAAAAATATAAATAAAATATATTATAATTAAAATAAATCCTCTTTTTTTGTCTAATTCGCTTTTTTTATTTATAGTTGCAATTACTTGAAGAATAATCGTTACAGCTATCAAAAATATAATCGATTTATTAAATTCTGTAGAATATGTTAAAGGAGTTATAACTGCTCCAATTCCTATTAATAAGCATAAATTTATAATATTAGAGCCTGAAATGTTTCCTAACAATAAATCTGTTTCATCTTTTCTTACTGATATAATACTTGTTATTATTTCTGGTAGTGCTGTTCCTACTGCAACAACTGTCATACCAATAAATTTTTCAGATAATCCTAAAGCAGTTGCAATATTTATAGAACCATCAACAACAAAATCAGCTCCAAATTTTAATCCTAAAACACCTAAAATCATATAAATAATTATTGTACCTATAGAATAGTTTTCTTTTTCTTCTACACTTTTTATCATTTCTTCATCTATTTTTTCATTGTGTAATTTTCTTTCTTCATATATAGAATATATAATATAAAGTATAGTCCATAAAAGTAAGTAAATTCCTTCAAGTTTAGTTATTACAAATGGCTCACCATATGCTTTATTATTACCTAAAAATAGCAATATAACCATAGTAAATATACCAATAGGAAGATGTCTTTTTATAATTCTTTTATCAAATTTAACTGGTCTTACTAAACTTGTTATTCCTATAACAAATAAAAAATTACATATACAACTACCAATACTATTACCAATTATTAAATCAAAATGACCATCTATTGCAGAAGTAATTGTAATAAAAATTTCTGGAAGTGAAGTTCCGACTGCTAATATTGTTAATCCTATTAACATTTCGGAAACTCCAAATCTTTTAGCTATACTAATAGCTGCTTTTACTAATAAGTCTGCCCCTTTTATTAAAAGCACAAATCCTATTATAATTAATAATATTTTTAATGCCAAACTATTCTCTCCTTTTCTTTGGTATTAATAATATATAATTATTCAACACTTTTTAATGAATCAATCATATTTATTTTCTTTAAATTTATATGATTTATAAGATTTACAATTAGAGTAAATGCTATAGTTATTGTAGCAGAATAAACAAAACTTAACGGATTTACCTGTCTTACAAACATCAAAGTATCTGTTTCACAAGTTGTAATTATAAAATGTGATAAATAAACTCCAACTATTAAACCTAAAATAATTCCAAAAAATGCTAATATCATATTTTCTTTTGTTATATAATTATCTACTTCATTATCATAAAATCCTAATACTTTTAAAGTTGCTATTTCTCTTTGTCTTTCACTTATATTTATGTTTGATAAATTATACATTACAACAAATGCAAGTATTGCTGATGCTACAACTAAAATAACTACAACAGCATCTAAAGATCCCATCATATCACTTACTGTACTTACTGTATTTTCTGATGAAACAATACTAGAAACAGAAGCATTATTTAAAATTTCTTTTCTTAATTCATCTTCCTCTTCAGCTGTTAAATCAGCTATCTTTAGAAAAATTACATTTGTTTCATAAGGGCTAAATACATTTTCATAAGTATCTTTTGTCATATATACATAATTATTTATATAATTTTCAGCTATTGCTGTAACTTTTAATGCATATTCTTTACCATCTTCATTTCTAAATGTTACATTATCTCCTTTTTCTACCTCTAATAAAGTTGCTAATTTTTCACTTAATACTACTTCATCATCTTTTAACTCTATTTTCTGGTATTCATTATCTACATCATTTAAACTTATAACGTTTTCTAATTCATCTATATTGTTTGCAATTGTCAAAGTTACTTCGTAATCTTTATCATTATTATATATTCTAGTTGTTTCCATTCTTGCAGTTACTTGATCTACTACATCCTCATTTTCTTGTAAAGAATTTATTAAACTTTCTATATCAGTATTTGAATTTAAACTTATTAATTCATCATATTTTAATACATTTTCAAATTGGAAAGTTACTATATTAGATATAGAATCTTTCAGTCCAAATCCAGCAAGTATTAAAGCTGTACATCCAGAAATTCCAATTACTGTAACTATTGCTCTCATTTTATATCTAAATAAATTTCTAACTACTATTTTATTAGAAAAATTAAGTTTACTCCAGAAAAATTTCCATTTTTCTAATAAAATTTTCTTTCCCATTTTTGGTGATTTTGGTCTCATTAATACAGATGGCATTTGTTTTAATTGTCTACAAGCAACTAAAATACTTGAGCCACAAATACATATAACACCTATTATTAATCCTATTAACCCATATTCTAAATTAAACTCTGCAACAAAATTAGGAACTGTAAATAACATTGTGTAAATTTCCCATATAATGTTTGGTAATAATTTAAATCCAATTGCCATACCAATTAAGCCACCTATTATAGTTGCTAAAAGAGAAAATATAATATATTTTAAAATTATCTTAAAATTTCCAAATCCCAAAGCTTTTAAAGTTCCTAATTCCTGTCTATCCTCTTCTACCATTCTCATCATAGAAATTAAACTTATTAGTATTGCAATTATATAAAATATAACTGGAAATACATCACCAATTTTTGATACACCTTCTGTTGCATCTATAAAATCGCTATATGCTTGATTGTTTGTTCTATCAAATATATACCATGTTGAGCTTGGAAGACTTTCTCTATCAACTGGTATATTTTGCAATTCTAAAGATTGTATATATTCCCCATATACTTCATTAAATCTTTGTTCTTCTCTATCTGTTTGTATTTCTTCTATTTTATTTATAGTGTTTTCTACTAATTCTTCATATTCATTTTCACTTGTGGTCATTTCCTTTGCATTTTTTACTGTTAAATAAATATTATTATAATATTCTTGATTAAAAATATCTTCTTTTGCATAAATATAATAATCTATTTGACCTTTTCCTAAAGTTGTTGTTCCTCTTGATATTCCAAAGTATAGTGGACTTTCCACTGTACCAACTATTTTATATTCTTGCTCATCACCTTCGAAATTAATAATATCTCCTATTTTTAAATCATTTTCCTGTAAAAAGTCATTTTCAACAACAATTTCATTATTCTCATTTGGAAGATTTCCTTCTATTAATGATACTTTATTTATATTTTCATTAATTCCTATCATTTTTACAACATATTCTTCTTTATCTGTTTTCATTATCGCATCTTTAGAATATGTACCTTGAGCAACATCTACACCTTCAATTTTTCTTATTTCCTCTAAATCATTTTCCGTTAGTCCCAAAGTAGATACTATTTCTATATCATATACATTTTGAGTATCTAAATATGAATCTAGAGTATTTAACATATCTGGTGATGCGGCTTGTATTCCTGCATAAAAACCAACTCCCAATAGTGCCATACATAAAAGTGATAAAAATCTTTTGAAATTATTTTTTATTTTTCTAAAACTACTTGTTAAAATCCTATCTTTTTTCATTACCATTCAATCTCCTCAATAGATTTTGGTTCTTTGTTTATAATAGTATCTTCAACTTTTCCATTTTTAAATTTAATAATTTTATCAGCCATCTCTGCTATAGCTGCATTATGTGTAACAATAATTACTGTCATATTTTCATTTCTGCATGTAGTTTGTAATAATTTCAAAATTTGTTTACCAGTTTTATAATCTAATGCTCCTGTTGGTTCATCACACAATAGAAGTTTTGGATTTTTAGCAATAGCTCTTGCTATTGCAACTCTTTGTTGTTCTCCTCCAGATAATTGTGATGGA
>CALXZB010000050.1 GCA_944393125.1 uncultured Clostridia bacterium
AGTAAAGAAGCACAAGATAAAGATATACTAGGAAGAATATATGAATATTTTTTAGGACAATTTGCATCAAATGAATTGCAAAAAGGAGGAGAATTTTATACACCAGCATGTTTAGTTAGAACAATGGTAGAAATGATAGAACCATATGAAGGTAGGGTATATGATCCATGTTGTGGTTCTGGAGGAATGTTTGTACAAAGTATAAAATTTATTAGAAAACATAATGGTAATGCAAGAAAATTAAATATATATGGACAAGAGAAAAATCCAACAACATGGAAACTAGCTAAAATGAATTTGGCTATTAGACAAATTAACAATGAAGGGTTAGGAAAATTTGCAGATGATACATTTCAAAATGACTTGCACAAAGATTTAAAAGCGGACTTTATATTAGCAAATCCACCATTTAATATATCAGATTGGGGACAAGAAAAATTATTAGATGATCCAAGATGGAAATATGGAATACCACCAAAGGGTAATGCAAACTATGCATGGTTAGAGCACATGATTTCTAAGCTATCAATAAATGGTAAAGCAGCAGTAATATTAGCAAATGGTGCATTATCTAGTGATACAAATGGAGAAGGTGAAATAAGAAAAAATATATTAGAAGCAGATTTAGTAGATTGTATTTTAGCAATGCCATCTAATCTATTTTATACAGTAACAATACCTTGTAGTATATGGATATTAAATAGGAACAAAAAACAAAAAGGAAAAACATTGTTTATTGATGCTAGAAATTTAGGAAAAATGGTTACTAGAAAATTAAGAGAATTAGATGAAAAAGATATAGAAAAAATTGCAGATACATATCATAACTATCAAAATAATGAAAATTATGAAGATATACTAGGATTTTGTAAAGAGGTAATTATAGATGACATAAAAGAAAACAACTGTGTATTAACACCAGGTAGATATGTAGGAACAGAAGAACAAGAAGATGATGGAATTCCTTTTGAAGAGAAGATGAAAACTTTAACATCAGAACTTAAAGTACAATTTGAAGAGTCTCATAAGTTGGAAGAAGAAATAAAGAAGAACTTGGAGGCGATAGGGTATGGAATATAAGTTAGAAGAATGTACTTTAAATATAACAGATGGTACGCATAGTACTGTTATTGACAATGAGAATGGGAAAAATTATTTATTAAGTTGTAAGAATATAAAGAACGGAAATGTTGAAATTTCAAAAAACGATAGAAAAATTGATGATGTAACATTAAAGAAATTAAGGAAACGAACAAATTTGGAAAAGGGAGATGTGCTAATAACAACAGTAGGAACTTTGGGGGAAATGGCGATTATAAAAGAGAATAATATAAATTATGATTTTCAGAGAAGTGTTGGAATACTTAAACCTAATCCTAAAATAGTTATTCCCGAATATTTATATTATGCAATGAAAAATAATTTGAATAATATATTAAATGTAGCTAGAGGAACAAGTCAGCAATGTATATTTTTATCAGAATTAAAGAATGTAACTATAAACATAATGGATAAAAATATACAAAAGAAAATAGTAAAAATATTATCTAATATAGATAAAAAAATAGAATTAAATAATCAGATAAATAATAATTTGTCGGAAATTGAAAAATGTTATTTTCAAAAACTTTTTAAAACTAATAGTAATTATCAAATAATTAAACTAGATGAATTGTGTAATATTTCTGCTGGTGGTGATGCTCCAAAAGAAAAATCAAATATAAAAAGTGAAAAATATAATATACCAATTATATCAAATAGTATTGATAATGATGGTATATATGGTTATACTGATAAATCAAAAATTAATACAAAGAGTATAACCATTTCAGCTAGAGGAACTATTGGATTTAAGGTATTAAGGAATTATGCTTATTATCCAATTGTAAGACTTATTTCATTAGTCCCTAAAACAGATAGAGTATCTGCTGAATACATTTTTTATATACTTGATGAGATATCAATAAATAGTACTGGGACAACACAACAGCAGCTTACAGTTCCAATGGTTAAAGATTTAAAAGTAAAAATTTTTAATAAAGAATTGATAGATATATTTACAATGTTTTCAATAAATTTAAACAATAAAATTGAAAACAATAAAATTGAAATAAAGAATTTAGAACAATTACGAGATACATTATTACCAAAATTAATGAATGGCGAAATGGACCTAGACAAAATAGAAATTTAGTCATACAAATAGTTATTTGAAAGGAAATATATATGGAAAAATATTTATATCATTATACTAGCATAGATACATTATTATTAATATTAAAAAATAAAACATTGGCATTTAATACTTTGCAAAATGTAGATGATTTAGAAGAAGCTGATTCAGAAGATATAGAACAAATTGGAAAAATATGTTATGTTAGTTGCTGGACAAACGATGATAATGAATCTATTCCAATGTGGAATATGTATACGCCAAATATGCAAGGAGTAAGGATAAAATTAAAAGAATATCCTTTTCAAAAATATTTTTATAAAAAGGGAGAATATTTTTTTAATGAGGATTGCGAGAGCTATATAAATTATAATAGTTTATATATAGATGATAAGGCATGTATTACAGCTAATGCACCATTATTAGAACATGTAATTTATACAGAAGATGAAAGAAAACTATACCCACACATAAAAAATGTAACAAAAAAGGTGGAAAAGTTAGATAATGGTAAGATTAATATAAATGAAACTATAAATTATTCTTTTAATGAATTGGGAAGATATAAACGAAGTAATTGGAGTTTTCAAAATGAAGTTAGATATATTATAAATATGGCACCGTATTCAATGAAAGAATTGATATCTTGTAAAAGTGAAGCAGAACAGAGAAAATTAATTTCAAGATTGGAAGATACAAAAATAAAAGCACCATATAAAAGATATTTCTTACAACTGTCTGATGAAGCATTAAAAAATATTGAGATATTATTGGGACCTAAAACAACAGAAGAACAAGAAGAAATTGTAAAGTTGATTATAGATAAGTATTGCCCAAGTGCAAAAATATTAAATAGTAACTTAAAAGGAAGATTACAATAAATTTAAATGTAAAGGGAAATTATATGAAAAGTATTTTTGAAATAGAAAATAGGTTAGATATAAAAAAAGAATATGAAAGAATAAATAGAGTATTCTATGAAGATAAAGAAGCTGCATTATATGTAGTAGATGAATATCACCATAAAGAATATTCAACATTAATTGAAGTAATAGATAAAATGATATTCCTAAAATGGAAATACAGAGATACTTTTATTGATGTCGATGAATACTTAGAACATATAGGAGTAGATTATGAAAAAACTTTAATATATGGAGTAGAATCAATAGACAAAACTACATTTTTATATTTTTTAGAGTTTTTAGCAAATATGTATGGTTTAATAAAAAAAGAAGATTCAATAGAATTATCACAAAGAGCTATTGCAATTATAGAAAATATTCCAAAGATATTAGAAAAAATGAATTATAAATTAAAAGAGGTAGAAGATAAAGTTATTATTGTTAAAAGAGATAGTGATGTTGATTCAATCTTAACAGTAGTTTCTGAAGATATTGCGGATATATTATTAGAATATAATGATTTTAGAATTAAAAATAATATAGAAGAAAAGAAAAAAATATTAAAAAAAATTGACTTATACATAGAAAAGAATATTAAAATTAAATCTTTTGATAAAGGATTAGACGATTCTATAGGAACAATAGTAAATAAAATGGGGATAAATCATCCAATTGAGGAAGAGTTTAAAACATTAACTGTACCAGAGTTAAATGAATGGTATGATAAATGTTTTTTTATGATGATTCATGCTATAAGGACAGTTGAGATAAATAAAATTAAGGATGAAAGAAAAAAATTAATAAGTAAAAGTTAATCGAAATTTAGGGGGCTAAACTATGTTCAATGAAGAAACACTAGAAAAAATAACAATGGAAATATTAAAAGAATTAGGATATGAATGTATAAATGGATATGAAATGGAAAGAACAGACTATTCCAAAGTAATATTAGAAGATGATTTAAAAAATGCTATTTATAAAATAAATAATAATGTTACAGATGAACAAGTAACAGAAGTTGTAAGACAAATAAAAAATCTTGAACATAATAATACTATTTTAAATAACAAGCAATTTACAAAATATTTGCTTGAAGGATGTCAAGTGCCTATTAATGAAAATGGAGAAACGAGGTATAAAACAATAAAAATAGTAGATTTTAATAATATTTCCAATAATACATTTAAAGCAATAAATCAATACACAATTATTGAACATAGTGAAAAAAGACCAGATATAATCATATTTATTAATGGTTTGCCTTTAGTTGTAGTAGAGTTAAAAAGTACAGTAAGAGAAGATGTAAAACTAATAGATGGATATCATCAATTAAAAGGATATCAAGAAGTACATATACCAACATTATTTTATTATAATCAATTTATGATAGTAAGTGATGGAGTACAAGCAAGAGCTGGAACTATAACGAGTCCTTGGAGTAGATTTTCAGAATGGAAAAAGATAGAAGCAAATGATGAAGTAACAGAAAATATGCCAACACATAAAACATTATTTTATGGAATATTAAGGAAAGACAGATTACTAGATATTATAAATAACTTTGTATTATGGAGTGAAGATAGCAAAATATTATCTGCATATCATCAATATTTTGGAGTTAAGAAAGCAATAAATAGTACAGAAGTTGCAATAGATAATAGAACAGGAAAAGCAGGTGTTTTATGGCATACACAAGGTAGTGGTAAAAGTTTTTCAATGGTATTTTATGCAGGAAACATGATAAAAGTATTAAAAAATCCAAGTATAGTAGTTGTAACAGATAGAAATGATTTAGATAATCAATTATTTTCAACATTTGCAAAATGTTCTGAATACTTAAAACAATCTCCTGTTCAAATAGAAAGTAGAGAAGATTTACAAGATAAATTAGAAAATAGAGTATCAGGAGGAATATTCTTTACAACATTACAAAAATTTGAAGAGGAAACAGGACTATTTAGTAAAAGAGATGATATATTAGTATTAGTTGATGAAGCTCATAGAAGTCATTATGGAATAGATGCAACAATTAAATTTGATAAAGAAAAAATGAAAGCATATAAAAAGTATGGAACAGCCAAATATTTACATGAAGCATTTCCTAATGCAACATATATGGGATTTACTGGAACACCAGTTGAAACAAAAGATAAATCAACTAGCAATGTGTTTGGACAAGTAATTGATACATACGATATGACACAAGCTATAATGGATGGTTCAACAGTTCCTATTATGTATGAAGCTAGAATGGCAAGAGTAGGTTTAAATCAAAAATTATTAGATGAAATAGATGATTATTACAATATGCTTGAAACTGAAGAAGGTGTAGAAGATTATAAAATAGCTGAATCTAAAAAAGAAATGGCTAAAATGGAACA
>CALXZB010000051.1 GCA_944393125.1 uncultured Clostridia bacterium
GTCTTAAAAAAAGATATAAAAGAAAAAGTTATAAATACTGTAATTCCATCAAAATACATTGATGAAAATACAAAATATTATATAAATCCAACAGGAAGATTTGTAATAGGAGGACCGTTAGGAGATACAGGATTAACTGGAAGAAAAATAATTGTTGATACTTATGGTGGATATGCACGTCATGGCGGAGGAGCATTTTCTGGAAAAGATGCAACCAAAGTTGATAGAAGTGCTGCATATATGCTTAGACATATAGCCAAAAATATTGTAGCTAATGGATATGCTAAAAAATGTGAACTACAAGTTGCTTATGCAATCGGAATGGAAAAACCAATGTCTGTATTTATAGATACTTTTGAAACAAATACAATTCCAGAAGATGAAATACTAGAAATAATAAACAGAAATTTTGACTTAACACCAAAAGGAATTATTGAATATCTTAGTTTAAGAGAACCAATTTATACAAAAACTACTAACTATGGTCATTTTGGAAAAAATGATTTGCCATGGGAAAAAATAATAACATTAAAATAGAAGAATACATATAATAGCCATAAGGAGGTAAAAGTATGGAGAATTTTTTACTAAATTCAGTACTTTGGACATTAGCTCTTTATGGCTTATTTGAATTAATAAAACAAATAATAAATATAATAACATATACAAATTTAAGAGCAGATGGTATATATTTAATAATTGGAGTAAAAAATCAAGAAGAAAAAATCGAAGGATTTTTACGTTCAAGTTTATTCAAAATTTTATATGGAAAAGAAGAATACATAAAAGATATAATTGTTGCTGATTTAGGTTCAACAGACAATACAAAAGAAATTATAAACAAATTAGGATTAGAATATGATTGTATAAAAACAACTAATTGGCAAGAATGTAAAGAAATTATAGACAATATTAAAGATTCATAAAAGTTGAAATTTAATTATTTTTGTAGTAATCTATAAGTAAAAATAGAAAAATATAAATATCAAAGGAGCAAGAAATGTTAGAAAAATGCACAATATGTCCACATAAATGTGGAATAGATAGAACAAAAAATCCAGGAAGATGTAAATCAACAGATAAAATAAAAATAGCATTATATTCAATACATAATTTCGAGGAGCCATGTATAAGCGGAAATAATGGTTCAGGAACAATATTTTTTTCAAATTGTAATATGAATTGTGTCTATTGTCAAAATTATGAAATAAGCCAACTAGGAAAAGGAAAAGAAATAACAATAGAAGAATTAGCAGATATAATGATAAAACAACAAGAAAAAGGAGTAGAAAACATAAATTTAGTAACACCTACAAGTTACGCTTTACATATAATAGAAGCAATAAAAATAGCTAAAAGTAAAGGATTACAAATACCCATAGTATATAACACAAATGGATATGAAAGTATAGAAACATTGCAATTATTAGATGGATATATAGACATATATTTACCAGATTTAAAATATTATTATAATGAATTAGGACAAGAACTTTCTAATGTAAAAAATTATTTTGAAATTGCAACAAAAGCAATAAAAGAAATGTATAGACAAGTTGGAAGTCCACAATTAAATGAAAATGGAATTATGAAAAAAGGTTTAATGATAAGACATTTAGTATTACCTAATAATATAGAAAATAGTAAAAAAGTATTAAAATGGATAAAAGAAAATATTGATAATAATGTATATGTAAGCATTATGGCACAATATTTTCCAACATATAAAGCAAAAAATATGGATAACCTTAATAGAAAATTAACTAAAAAAGAATATGAAGAAATAGAAAATTATTTATTTGATTTGGATTTAGAAAATGGATATATTCAAGAACTTGGAGAACACGAAGAAGAATATGTACCAAAATGGGAATACTAAATATTTTATTGACACTAAAAAAACATTGTGATAATATTGATAAAAAAACAAGGGGGAAAAGAAATGACACAAGCAGACAAAAATTTTATAGATACATGTAAAGAAATACTAGAACATGGATATTCATCTAAAGGAACAGGAGTTAGAACAAGATGGGAAGATGGAACAGAAGCAAATTATATATCAATAGTAGGAGTAACAAATAAATATGATGTAGGAAAAGAATTCCCAATGATTACATTAAGAAACAACTCACAAACTGTATTAAAAGCAATTGATGAAATATTATGGATATGGCAAAAAAAATCAAATAATGTGCATGACTTAAATTCACATATATGGGATCAATGGGCAGATGAAAAAGGAAGCATAGGAAAAGCATATGGATATCAATTAGCAAAAAAATATAAATTTAAAACAAAACAAGGAATAAAAGAAATGGATCAAGTAGATTATGTTTTATATTTATTAAATAATGACCAAGCAAGTAGAAGAATTATGACAAATATATTTAATCATGAAGATTTAAAAGATATGAATTTAGAACCATGTGCTTATGGAACACAATGGTTAGTAAAGGAAGGAAAATTACATCTTATATTAAATCAAAGATCACAAGACATGTTAGCAGCAAATGGATGGAATACAATGCAATATGCTACATTATTACATATGTTTGCACAAGTTGCAGGATTGGAAGTTGGAACTTTAACTCACAATATAGGAGATTGCCACATATATGATAGACATATTCCACTAATTGAAAAATTAATACAAGCACAACCAATGGATGTATCTCCACAATTAGTTATTAATAATCCAACAAAAAATTTCTATGAATTTAAAGTAGAAGATTTTGAAATAAAAGGCTATGACTATAATAAAGAAATAAAATTAGGAAAAATTCCAGTAGCTTTATAGGAGAAATAGAATGTTAAGTATAATAGTAGCAAAAGCAAAAAATAATGTAATAGGTAAAGATAATACTCTAATATGGCATATTTCAGATGATTTAAAAAGATTTAAAAAAATAACAACAGGACACACAATAATTATGGGAAGAAAAACATTCGAATCTTTAGGAAGAGTATTACCTAATAGACATCATGTTGTTTTGTGTAAAAATACAAAATTAAATATAAATGATGAAAATATAGAAATAATAAATGATATATCTATGCTAGAAAAATATATAAAAGATTCAGAAGAAAATTTTGTTATAGGGGGAGCAACAATATATAAACAGTTAATGGAAAAATGCTCAAAAATGTATATAACAGAAATAAACAAAGATTTTGAAGGAGATGTTTTATTCCCAGAAATAGATGAAAATAAATGGAAAATAGTAGAAAGAGAAAAAGGTCCTAAAGATGAAGAAAATTCATTTGATTATGAATATGTAACATATGAAAAAATTAAAACTCACTAATTACGTGAGTTTTTTTATATATTTTGGTTAAACTAATTATTACAGGAGGTAATTATGTTTAAACCAAAAGGAATCTATTATGAAAAAGAAATAGAAAATTACCAATTAGGGAGAGAATTATTAGAAAAATATAAAGAAGTGCCAAAAGTGATAATAGAAAATCACAATAATATAGAAGAAATGAGAAAAAAATCAAATTCAGAGTTTCCTGATATGAAAAGAAATTTAATAATAGGAATAAGAAAAACACATAAATTTGTAGAAAATCATAAAACATCAGATTATTTGGTGCCATATACATCTTCAGGTTGTACTGCAATGTGTATGTATTGTTATTTAGTGTGTAATTATAACAAATGTGCATATTTAAGACTTTTTGTAAACAGAGAACAAATGCTAGAAAAAATAATAAGAACTGCACAAAAGAGTGAAAAAGAATTAACTTTTGAAATAGGAAGTAATAGTGATTTAATTTTAGAAAATTCAATTACAGGAAATTTAGTATGGACAATAGAAAATTTTGCTAATTCAGAAAAAGGATTTTTGACTTTTCCAACAAAGTTTTCTATGGTAGATGAAATTCTACCATTAAAACATAATGGTAAAATAATTATAAGAATGAGTGTTAACCCAGAAGAAATTATTAATAAAGTAGAGTTTGGAACTTCTAGGCTTAAAGAAAGAATAGAAGCAATAAATAAGTTAGCAGAAGCGGGGTATAAAATAGGAATTTTAATAGCACCTGTTATATTAATAGATAATTGGCAAAAATTATATACTGAATTAATTCAAAATCTTTATGAAAATCTTTCTAACAAAGCTAAAAAAGAAGCATTTTTTGAAATTATATTTATGACATATAGTTATGTTCATACAAGAATAAATGAAGAAGCATTTCCAAATGCAATTAATTTGTATGATAAAAACAAAATGACAGTAAGAGGTCGTGGAAAATATGGTTATAAAGAAAAAGAAAGAGTAGAAGCAGAAATAGTTTTAAGAGAACAAATGAAGAAATATTTTCCAAAAAATATTATTGAGTATATAGTTTAATCAAAATATACTAATGTAATATTTTTGTAACAAAAAAATAATAAAAATGTAATATTTTATAAATGCTATTTGTATAAGGCATGAAAACCTTACAATAGTAGGTAAATGCTAAAAAATATATTGACAAAAAACAAGAAAAATGGTAAAAACAATATAGGTAAATAGGAGATTTAGAGAGGCGGAAATTAAATGAATAAAAAGATAATAATAGGAATAGTTTTATTTTTAATAATTGTATTACTAATAGTGGGATTTTCTACAACAACAGCTGAACAATTAGATATAAAAGGTAATACAATATCAGAAGAAGATTTAAAAAATTTTAAATTTGGATTTATAGGAACACCAGAAACATCTGATGGTGAAAAAGCTGTTGCAACAATAAATGAAGAAGAACCAACAAAAGCAACAATAGATGTTTCTGGCTTAAAAGAAAAAAATGAATCTGTAACAGCAAAATTTACAATTCAAAATAATAGTGAGAACTTATCTGCAAGTTTGTGTGCAATGGTAGAAAATACAAACAGAGAGTATTTTAAAGTTGAGCATAATATAGCACAACCATCAACATTAAAAATAGGAGAAACAACAACAATAACAGTTAAAATTACACTAACAAAAACACCAGAAGATATACAACCAGAAACAACAGCGACAGTAACAATAACTGCAGATCCAATACAACAATAATTTTAAAGAAGAATTAAAAGGCAAAAGAGTTATAAATAAAAAAAGAAGCGAAAGAAAAGAGGGAGGCATATTAATATGCGAAGTAGAGCAATTAAGAAAACTAAAAGAATAAGCAAACATAGTTCAATACTATGGCTTTTGCTTATGAGTATATTATTAATGGGAATAGGGTATGCAGCAATAAATTCAATAACAGGAGAAATATCAGGAACTGTTATTGCAGAACAACAAAATGATGTGTTTATAACAAGTGTAGAATATGTAAGTGATGTAGATGCAGATTTAGC
>CALXZB010000052.1 GCA_944393125.1 uncultured Clostridia bacterium
CAAAAAATATTGCAATTTAGACAAAAAAATAGTAAAATATATATTGATAAAAAATGAAAGGAGAAAGGCGAATATTTACACAAATAAGCCGAAAAAAAGTGAAAGTATCAGAATTTTATTATGAATTACCAGAAGAACTAATAGCACAAGTACCAATAGAAAAAAGAGATGAATCAAGATTAATGGTATTAAACAGAGAAAAACAAACGATAGAACACAAAACATTTAAAGATATAATAGAATATTTAGAACCAGGAGATTGCATTGTAAGAAATAATACAAAAGTACTACCAGCAAGACTATATGGAAAAAAAGAAACAGGAGCAAATGTAGAATTCTTATTATTAAATAGAATTGAAGGTGACATATGGGAATGTATAGTTAGACCTGGTAATAAACTACACATAGGAACAAAAGTAATATTTAAAGAGGGGTTACTTAAAGCAGAAATTTTAGACACTATGCCAGGTGGAACAAGAAAAGTACAATTTAATTATCAAGGAATATTTAATGAAATATTAGACCAAATAGGACTAATGCCATTACCACCATACATACATGAAGAACTAAAGGAAAACGACAGATATCAAACTGTATATGCAAAATATGAAGGTTCTGCAGCTGCACCAACAGCAGGATTACATTTTACTGATGAATTACTTGAAAAAATAGAAAAAAAAGGTATAAAAATTGCAAATGTAACCTTACATGTTGGAATAGGAACTTTTAGACCAGTTAAAGAAGAAAACATAGAAGACCATGACATGCACTCAGAACATTTTTATATAAAACAAGAAGATGTAGACAAAATAAATGAAACTAAGAAAGCAGGAAAAAAAGTTATTGCAGTAGGAACTACATCTTGTAGAGTATTAGAAACAATAGCATCACCAGAAAATGGACAAGTAAAAGTTCAAGAAGGAGATACTAAAATATTTATATATCCAGGTTATAAATTTAAGTGTATTGATGGACTTATTACAAATTTCCATTTACCAGAATCAACACTATTAATGCTAGTATCAGCATTAGCAGGAAAAGAGTATATAATGAAAGCTTACAAAGAAGCAGTAGATAATAAATATAGATTTTTTAGTTTTGGAGATGCAATGTTTATAAAATAATAAAGGAGGAAAATGTGAAACCAGCAGTAACATACGAATTATTACATGAATGTAAACAAACAGGAGCAAGGAGAGGCGTTATACATACACCACATGGAGATATACAAACACCAATATTTATGCCAGTAGGAACACAAGCAACTGTTAAATCAATGACACCTGAAGAATTAAAAGAAGAAGTAAAAGCTCAAATAATATTGTCAAACACATATCATTTATATTTAAGACCAGGGCAAGATATAGTAAAAGAAGCTGGAGGATTACACAAATTTATGAATTGGGATAGACCAATTTTAACAGACAGTGGAGGATTTCAGGTATTTAGTTTAGGAGATTTAAGAAAAATAACAGAGGAAGGTGTAGAATTTAAGTCTCATTTAGATGGAAGCAAACATATATTTACACCTGAAAGTGTAATGAAAACAGAAGAAGACTTAGGTGCAGATATAATAATGGCATTTGATGAATGTTGCCCATATCCATCAACATATGAATATACTAAAAATTCAATGGAAAGAACAACTAGATGGGCTCAAAGATGTAAAAAAGCACACACTACTGAAAATCAAGCATTATTTGGAATAATTCAAGGAGGATTTTTCAAAGATTTAAGAGAGAAATCAGCTAAAGATTTAATAGAATTAGATTTGCCAGGATATGCAATAGGAGGAATAAGTGTAGGAGAACCAAAAGAAGAGTTTATAGACATATTAAAATATACTACACCACTTATGCCAAAAGACAAACCAAGATACTTAATGGGAGTTGGTTCACCAGATTATTTATTAGAAGCTGCAATAGCAGGAATAGATATGTGTGATTGTGTATTGCCAACAAGAATTGCAAGAAATGGAACTGCAATGACATGGAACGGAAAAGTAGTAGTAAGAAATGCAACTTATGAAAGAGATTGGAGGCCATTAGACTCAGAATGTGATTGCTATACTTGTAAAAATTATACAAGAGCATATATAAGACATCTAGTAAAAGCAAATGAAATCTTAGGAGTAAGATTATTATCAATTCATAATTTAAGATTCTTGACTAAATTAATGGAAAGAGTTAGAATAGAAATAGAAAATGATAATTTACTTACATTTAAAGAAGAATTTTATAAAAAATATGGCTATGAAAAATAGGAGGAAAGTTCATGGAATTATATGATGGAGTAGGAGAACAAAAAAAATCACAAGTACCTATGATTATAGGAATTTGTATAGCAATATTATTAGTTATTACAGTATTGATAATATGTGGAATAATATATTTGAAAAGTTCAATAACAACAGTACAAATTGATGGTGTAAGAAATAGTGAAATTGAAGAAATATTTTATTTCGAATCAAATGATGAAGGGCAACAATTATATATGCCTATATTAAGGACATCAAAATTTTTAAATTACGAAGGTTATAATGGAGATTATAAAGATAAATCAGAAGATAAAACAAAATGTCATGTTACAAATGAAAATGAAACAGCAATGTTCACATTAAAATCTAATATGTTAATAAAAATAAATAACGAAACAGAAGAAAAAGAATATATACAATTAGATAAAGAGGTATTCGAAATAAACGGTGAATTATATACAACAGTAGAAGGTATAGAAAAAGCATTTAATGTAATGTTCTATAGTGATGAAAATTATAAAAATATAGATATATTTACAATGGAATATTTAATACAATATTATGCAACAAAATTAAACTTAGAAGAATATACAGCAAGTTTTTCAGATCAAAAAGCTATATTTGAAAATATGCTTATAATAGAAGAAAATAACAAATATGGAGTTATAAATGCAACTACTGGAGAATCTATATTAGAAACTAAATATGAGCAAATTACTTATTTGCCTGCAACTACAGATTTTATTGTAAAGAGTAATAACAAATATGGAATAGTAAGCAAAAATGCTGAAATAAAAATAAAAACCGTATATGACGAAGTAAAAACAATAGATTACCAAAAAGGATTGTATTTAGTAAAACAAAATAATGCATATGGAATAGTAACATCAAATGGATCTGTTGTTATAGCACCAGAGTACAAACAGATTGGAATAGATGCTCAAAAGTATTCTCAAAACGGCGTAGACAATAAATATATATTATTAGATGAAATAATACCAGTACAAAATACTGAAGGTTTATGGGGATTATTTAATACAAAAGGAAATAAGATAGTTGATTTTAAATATACAAGTATAGGATGCCAATCAACACCTATATCAAATTCTTATCCAACAGTAGTAATTCCAAGTCATAAAATTATAGTTGTGCAAAAAGACCAAAAATATAACCTAGTAACACTTCAAGGAGAAGAACTGATAGAAGGATATATATTAGACTCAGTATATATAAAAATAAATGCTGAAACAGAAGAAAATGAATTTTATATGACAGCTAACAATAATACAAAAGTAATGAATGTAGAAGAATGGCTAACAAATATGGGAAAATAAAAAGAAAAAATGGAGGAATAAAAGATGGCTACAAGAGATAAAAATATATTAATAGCAGTATTATTTATATGTGTAGGATTAGTAATAGGAGGTTTGCTAGGGGATCTTGCATCACAAGTTGAGTGGCTTAATTGGTTAGCATATGGTCAAACATTTGGAATACAAAATCCATTTGTCTTAGAATTAAATGTACTCAGCCTAACATTTGCTTTTTCAATATATATAAATATAGCAAGCATAATAGGAATGGCAATTGCAATATTTTTATATAGAAAAATATATTAAAAGAAGGGATGAGTAAAAGAAAATGAATGGGGAACAAATATTAAAAAAGAGTAAAAAAACATCTAAATTTATAATATTAGGATATGTTATATGTATTATATTAATAGTAGGATGTGCATTTTGGATTACATATAAGGAAGAAAATGAAACACCTGAACCAATTGATTTCACAACAGATGGTACTATAGGAATGGAAATTGGAGAATATGCATATTTTGATGTCGAAGAATTATCAACAGAAGTAGCAATATATGGAGATTTAGAAAATGAACACAATTCTGAAAATGATAGATATTATATAGCATTTAATCAAGGTTATATGTATATTCTAGATTTAGATTTTGAAACAATTGAACAATTAAAATCATACATATATTCTGAAGAAAACACTAATCTTCCAACAGAGTCTACAAGAGTTTATGGGGTGACAGAATCAATACCAGATGAACTAAAAACAATTATATTAGAGTATTGTAATGAAGGCTTAGAGGAAGATATGCAAATAAAAGCACAGGATTTTGAAAGATATTTTGGCTCTGTATTGCTAAATGTAAGAAAAAATCCAGTTGATACAAGTTTACAATCAGCTCTTATGGTTATAGCAATGTTTTCTATGATTATATTAGTTATAAGCCATATATTAATAGCAGTAGAAAAAAATAGAGTAAAAAAATATTTAAAGAAAAATGAATATGAAGAAGACTTAATATATCAGTTAGATAATTTAGTTGAAGGAAAATATTATAAAGATAAGATAATATTAACTAAAGACTTTTTTGTAGATGTAAAATATGATAGTTTGAGAGTATTTAAATATTCTGATGTAAAATGGATACATATACATAATTTAAAATCATATGGAGTAACAACTGCATCAAGTTTAATGGTATATTTAAGAGATGGAAAAACTAAATTAAATTGTTTAAGAGTTAATGGACGAATGACAGAAGAATTTATAGACATTTTTAATAAGATATGTGAAAAATTACCTGCAGATGTTTTGAAAGGCTATACAAGAGAAAATGCCAAAGAGTTTAAACAATATAAAAAAGAACTTTAGAAATGATATAATATAAAATTAAAATATGATATTGTAGAAATCCAAAATAAGCATACATATTTGGAACCACTTTAGAAAAAAATGAATATTTGATTACAAATTATATGCATATTTCTAATGAAAATTTTAGCAATTTTATAAATATTAACACAATATAGAAAATAAAAAGAAATCCCACTATTTTCAAGTAATAGTGGGATTTTAATATATTTATTTGTTGTACCGAAAACCGGTATGTAATTATCTCTT
>CALXZB010000053.1 GCA_944393125.1 uncultured Clostridia bacterium
CCATAAAACACTTTAATAATTTCTAAACTTATTTCAGTTACATTCGATATTTATTCAAAATACATAAATATAGATTTGGCCTGAAAGAGGCTCATTTTATTGAATTAGAATTTATAAGGAAAGTTTAGCTTATTCAAAATTTTTGAGAAAGTTACTTATATAAAAATATTTTAATATAAGTATAAAATCTATTAACATCAGTATTTGTGGTAGTATAACTCCATAAAAACATTATCTAGTAACGTTTAATTTAAAAAATTATCATAAATACTTGCAAAATATAATACTATAATATATAATGAGTTCAAATTCTGAAGATATAATTATATTTTCAGTTACCTTTCATTGAAAAGAGGTAGTATTATGAAAAATTTTTTATCAAATTACAAATCAACAATTATTCTTTTAGTTGCTATAATTGTTGGTGCAATCGTAGGAATTATATTCCAAGAAAAAGCAACTATACTTAGTCCATTTGGAGACTTATTTTTAAATCTTTTACTAGTTATTATCATACCACTTATTTTCTTAACAATAACCACATCAATTGCTAAAATGAAAACACCAAAAAGGTTAGGCAAAATTATGATAACAATAATATGTGTTTTTTTATTAACATCACTAGTAGCAGTATTAATAGGATTTATTAGTACATATTCTATAAAACTAGTTGATACAGAAGATGGAGAAAAAATCAGAGCTTCTTTAGAAGAAAATGTAGAAGAAGAAAACACAGAAGAAGATATTACAATACTAGATAGAACTGTAAGTTTATTAACAGTAAATGATTTTAATAAATTGCTATCTAAAGATAATATTGTTGCATTATTAGTAGCTTCAGTAATATTTGGATTAGCAATAAATAAAACAGGAGAAAAAGCAAAGCCATTAACAGATATTCTAGAATCTGCAAATGAAGTGCTAAAAAATGTAGTTAAAATAATTATGTATTATGCTCCAATAGGGCTTGGTTGCTACTTTGCAGCATTAGTTGGAAGTTTTGGAAGTATTATTGTGGTAGGGTATTTAAAAACTTTTGTCATATATACAATAGTTGCAATAACTTATTATTTTATAATGTATACAATATATGCTTTTATAGCTGGAGGAATAAAAGGAATAAAATTATTCTGGAAAAATGTTTTTCCATCAACAGTCACATCTTTAGCCACATGCTCAAGTGCAGCTTCAATACCAGTAAATGTTGAGGTTACAAAGAAAATGGGAGTACCAGATGACATAGCAGAAACAACAATACCATTAGGAATGAGTTTTCACAAAGATGGCTCAATAATAGGATCTGTATTTAAAATTATGTTTTTGGTATGTTTGTTTGGAACAAGCTTAGCAACTCCAGAAGAAATATTGGGAGTATTAGGAGTTGCCTTATTAGCTAATTTACTAATAACAGGAGTTCCAATAGGAGGAGGAACAATTTCAGAAATGTTAATAATAACAATGATGGGATATCCGGTAACAGCATTACCGATATTAACTATTATTGCTACAATAATAGATGCACCAGCAACAATGTTAAATGTTGTTGGAGATACAGTATCATCAATGATGGTAACTAGAGTTGTTGATGGAAAAGAATGGATAGATAATAAATAAAGATTAAGAAAAAACCGGAAAATGAGAATAAAGTTAATTTTCAATTCCGGTCTTTTTTGTAATATTTTTATATAAATTACAAATATTACAATCACGACATATTTCAATACGATTCTCAAAAATAAGTTTTAAAGTATTTAAAAAATCCAAATTACTTAAAGAAGAAACCAGATGTAAGTAAATCTTCTGGGGTAATATATTAAGTAAAGTATTTAATACATAGTCATTTTTTGAGAAAGAAACATCAGATAAATATTTTGCCTTTAAAACAGACTTATCAATATTAATTAAATTCTGCTTATCATCTAGTAAAAAAGTATCATTTTCAAGAGAAATTAGATGAACAATTTTATTAGATGAAGGTTGTGAATTTATATAAACTTTTAGAAGTGAAATAAATTCAAAATATTCTCTTTCAATAATATATTCATTCACAGAAAAATCAACTAAGCTTTCAATAATATCTCTATAATTTTTTAACCTAAAATTTATAAAGCCAGAAAGAACTATAGAATGATGTTCTATAAGATAATTATAAAAAGCATCAAATAAAAGTAATTGCCTATTATTAAAAGAAAACTGCTCGTCTTCAGATAAATTTTCTATACATAAATTAAAAACTTTTTTTAATTCATCAGAATCAAAATAAAAATAATTTGCTTTTAAAATATTTTTTATTATGTCTGTTTCAAAATAATCTATAACTAAATAAGACAATATAGTTGAAAGTTTTGTGTAAAAAAGTTCATTATCAATTCCAGTATAATGAATTATTATATTTTTATATAATTTGAATTCATTTCTTGAATAAAAAACACTAAGCATATTAAATTCAGAAAATTCTTTTTGTAAATACTTTAAAATATTTTCATTATTAGTTTTTATACATAATGAATTCATAAATAACTCCTTTTTATCTTGCTCTGTATATTATTTACTAATAAAAAAAATATATACAAGAACTAGAATATAATATTCTAAAATAAAAAAAAGGAGCATGTATAAAAGGAAAAATATAACTATTTAATAGTCACATTTTTCCTTTTATACTTAACCTTATAATTTTGTATAAATATGATAATCTATTTCAGGAAATATACAATCTTTTAAACTAATAGCATCCAAAAATGTTTTATCAACTTTATTAGCTTTAATTTGAGAATATAATTTAGTAAAACGTCCAATATGATCTTTAATACGTTTTTTTGCATAATCAACCATTGTACCATTTGTAATAATAAATAACCAACAACTAGTTTGAGCTAAAAGTAATTCACGAGCAGCTTGATTAAGAGCATCTTTTACAAGTCCAGTAGCATCAGGAAAAGCTGTTGCTAATTCAACCATTCTATCACCAGCCTTATGTAAGTGACGATGTGCATAATCATTTAAAGGATTTAACCAAACACCACTATAACCATTTGCACCCCAACTTGAACGACAAGGTGAACTAACTTGGATATTTGGATATTTATCTATGTATTCAGAAGGAGTAATTAATTCGAAATTACATTCATCATAATATATTTTTTTAAACAAAATATATAACCAATATGGTCCTTCATACCACCAATGACCATATAATTCAGCATCATAAGGGCATAAGATAATAGGTGGAACTTCCATATAATCTGCTACATTATTTATTTGTTCTGTTCTAGAATCCAAAAAATGACCAGCTTGTCTTTCTGCTGAATCTTGAGCCCATCTAATATTGTAAATATCTTTTTGATCTGTTTTTCCTGTAATTCTATGATATTTAATACCAGTATGAACACGAACACCATTATGAGCAATATAAGGTTTTATATAATCATAATCAGCTTCATAACCAATATCTCTATAAAAATCTCTATAATTAAAATCGCCTGGATATCCATCAATAGAACTCCAAACTTGTTGAGAAGACTTCATATCACGTCCAAAGCAAACAAGTCCACCAGGTGAAACAATAGGAGCACAAGTTCCATAAATTGGAGTAGGGTCTGCATACAAAATTCCATGAGATTCTACAATTGCATAATCAATTCCAAATTCTTTAAGATATTTGTCAGCTTCTGGTACATATCCACATTCAGGAAGCCAAATTCCACGAGGTTTTCTACCAAAATATTTTTCATATGTTTGAACACCAACTGCTATTTGAGCTCTAATAGTTTCTTCAGTAACATATAAAATTGGAAAATAACCATGAGTAGCTCCGCAAGTAAGAATTTCTAAAACTCCAATATCCTGAAAATGCTTAAATTGTTCTATTATATTACAATTCCAAACATCTTTAAATAAATGTAAATCATTTGAATATTTGTCATAATAATAATGTGAAAGACTATTAACTCTTTTGTCATATTTAGTTCGTTCAATTTCTTTTTCAGACAGTTCTATTAATTGATTCAAATAATGAATATATTTTTTTTGTAATAACTTATTATCAAGCATAGATAATAAAGTAGGAGTTATAGACATAGTTATTCTGAAATTTACTCCTTCATCCACTAATTTTTTGAAATTTTGCAACAGTGGTATATATGTTTCTGAAATAGCTTCATATAACCATGATTCTTCGAGATAATCATCACTTTCTGGATGATGAATAAATGGAAGGTGCGCATGTAGCACAAAACTTACATATCCTTTTTTTTGCATTTTTTTTCTCCTTTTTTTTTATAAATTAAATGCCGTAGATATTTACTACGACATGAAAATCTAGACAAATCTAGATGAGATATTCCCAGAAGATGGATTTCCACCAGAAGATGGGTTTGTGAGCTTTTCAAAAAATGAAATATCTTCATGGTTGTAAATTCCAGAATATAGAGCTTTTAATAAGTTTTCATCAATATAAGGAATATTTTGAACTTTTTGCATAGCAGGCAAGTGCTTTACAATATCATACAATGAAATTGATGTTTCTAAATTGTTTTTTATATTCCTAAATTTTATTGTATTATTTTCGTTTGTATTAAACAAAACATGATCATTTGGAGATTCAATTTCATTTGATGATGAGATGTATATATAGTCTGTTTTTATATTATTATTATTGCTGTCATTGTTATCATTATTAAAATTTGGTCTTCTTCCAAGTTCTATTTTATAATTACATTTACTATCATTTACATGTAAATACCAACTATTAGCAAAATCATTTATAGGAATTTCAAAACTATAATTCATGGTGTAATTATGTACAATTAAAACAGGTCTTGTAATATTAAAGAAATCTTCACCATATTGTTTTATATAATTTTCTCTATCAGAGTCTGAAATATCCCAGTATACAAATAAAGTATTTGGTGTTTGATATAATATTTTTACAACTGTTTCATTATATCTATATGGCAAATCATAATATTCAACAACTTCAGCAAGAGGTTTTTCTGTCTTTGTTGTTTTTGCTTTAGGTATATATGTTGACTTCTTTTTTTCTTCTTTTATTTTAGGAGATTTTGTTGTTCTTTCTG
>CALXZB010000054.1 GCA_944393125.1 uncultured Clostridia bacterium
TGAATATTTCTCAGTCATATCTGTATCTATGTATCCAGGCGCTATCGAATTTACTCTTATATTTGAAGGTCCTAATTCTTTTGCCAAAGATTTTGTCATTCCATCTATTCCTGCTTTTGTAGCAGAATATGTTACTGCACAAGAACCTCCATTAATACCATATATAGAAGAAATATTAATAATACACCCATTTTTTTTGTTTATCATATATTTTATAACTTCCTGTGTGGTACAAAAAACAGAATATAAATTTACTTTTACAATGTTATTCCAATCTTCATCTGTAATATCTTGAAACATTTTTTCTTGATCTATTCCTGCATTATTAATAAGTATATCAATTTTTCCATATTTTTTTATGGTATAATTAATCATTTCTTTTACTTGTTCTCTCTTAGATACATCTGCTTTAAAAATATCTATAAAAATATTTTCTTTTTCTAATTCTTCTTTTAATCTTTTAGCTTTTTCTTCAGATTTATTGTAATTGGCAATTACCTTTATATTCTTTCTTGCTAAAGCTTCTACAATTGCTTTACCAATTCCTCTTGAACCACCTGTTACAATTGCTACTTTTTCCATATTCTTACCTCTTTCTTTTTTATTATTTTACCATTTTCTACTACAAATAGCAAATTACTTTTTTATCTTTCTCCTATAACCTTCATATACCAACATACTTATCAATGTCATTCCAGAAATGATTTTTGAGACTGTCATTAAAATTGTTCCTACATATTTTACATCCACTTCTGATTTTGGTATTTCTGATAAAGAAATCGCCAAAAATCCATTTTCACTTTCAAATGTTTCTACTTCTTCATCATTTATCATTACTATATATCCTGGATAATATATATATGGAAATTCTAGAATTGTTTCATTTTCAAAAACTTCTATTTCACAAGTTAAACTTTGCCCATTTTTATTTATATCTTCAACTCTTCCGTATACCATTTAGTATATAAACCGTATCTTCTCTTGTTTTTATATACTCTCTATTATCATTACTTTTTACAGGTAAATATTCTCCTTTGCCCATTCCCACTATTGTTTCTCTTTTATTTTGCGTAACATCTCCTATGGTATATTGATTAATATCTTGAATTTCTGAATTTATTTTTAATAATGGCATCAATAACGCTGCATACAAAATGCAAATAGTGGAAATCACAAGAATGTCTTTATCATTAAAATTCTTTATCAACATATTTATATTAATCGCACAAATAATAGCAAGGAAGAAATTTGAAAATAATAGCATTCTCCATTTAAATTGTATGATTTGAAAAATATCTTCAAATATTCCCCATGGGAATTGTTTTATAATGATAATTGTAGATGCAATTCCTAAAATGAGAAATAAGAAATATTCTTTTTTGTAATTCTTATCAATTCCTTTTTTAATTACAAATACGGATAAACAAAGCATGATTAAAATTGGTATTCCTACTTCAAATATATGTGTTGTCTCTCCATTTGTATCTGTAAATAATAATGTTTTTATATCTAATCCGCTTTCATGAAAGGATTCTGTTGTTGCCATACTATCTTCTTGATATACCGCATAATCTGCAAAAAAGTAAGTTTCTAACATAGGCATCCAGAAAAAAGCACTCATTCCAAGAATGCATAATATAGAAATCCCTAGTTGTTTTAAGATTTCTTTATCTTTTAATTTTACAATATTTATACATAGATAAATTCCAGCCATCATCACTGTTAAAACTGTCATTAGAATATGTGTTAAGATTAATCCGAATAGCACCTATACATAATATTTTAACTCCTTTTTCTTTTTGAAATATTTTATACATCCCCAAAAATACTAATGGAATAAATATATAACTTAAAAACTCTCCTAAAGCATTTCTAATATACATATCATTTAAATGGTATGGCATTAATATGTATAAAATGGCTGCAAGAGTTCCAACTTGCTTACTTTTTGTTAGCTTATTTACAAAACAGTACATGGTTATTCCGAGAAAGGAAAAGCCCTATAAATAAAGTGAATTTATATCCTCCAATAAAAGTGGTCGTTATACATTTTCCTATTAAAATGAATATCGTTGATAAATTTCCATAAAAGAGATCCCAACTGTATCCAAATCCATTTGTTAAACTAGATAAAACTTCTGTATGTTCACCATTGATAATTGATAAATAAGTTGCATATGCTCTGGCAATATGTTGGATTCCATCATCATAATATACATCTAAATCTTTTCTAAAGAGCGGTATTGATGCAATAATGGATATTACTAAAATAATTAAAATATATTTATATTTTTTTAGTTTATCTTTCATCTTCCTTTGTTCCTTTCCCTGGTTAAACATTTGCTTTTTATGGATTTTAAAGATATTATAAAATTAAACATAAAATTCTAAAATAATTGCAGAATTTTATGTTTTTAATTTTCTTATTTTATTT
The DNA here is from genome assembly GCA_944393125.1 of uncultured Clostridia bacterium. Taxonomy (GTDB): domain Bacteria; phylum Bacillota; class Clostridia; order TANB77; family CAG-508; genus CAG-269. The sequence continues at coordinate 2,435 of CALXZB010000054.1, forward strand.
TTTATATAATTTTTTCATATTCAAAATCATTATATATTTTTTAATAATTATTTCTATAAGTTTCTTCTATCGCAAATAGTCCTTGTCCTAAATTTACAGGAAAATATTTTGGTCCAATAACACAACTATAAGTTTGGTCATCCTTATCTTTATAATTAATAATATAACTTTCATGATATGGACTCCACTCTATCTTATCATAATTTAATCTCATTTCAGGAAAATTAAAATTCATATATGCAATGCTATAAATTTTTGCTATTTGTTTTGGAATAATTCCAGCATACCATAACACTATTATTAATATGATAATTACTATTATAGATATAATAATAATTTTTTTCTTTTTCATACACATCCCTGCCTCTTTTATTTATTGAAAAGATTATACCATATGACAGGCTATATCACAAGCTAAAATCTTATATTTGATTTTTTTCTAACGATGTAAGTAATAGAAAAAACTTAACTGCAACTTTGTAGTACAAAATATTTTTTAAATTCATAGATTTTTAAAAGAAAAGCTACAGAAAGGATTAGATGACATAAAAGCAAATAAAGTATATTCTTTAGAAGAAGCTTTTTCTAAAATAGATAATATATGAAAAGACTGGCGCAATGTTATGAAAAAATATATAGTGGAAATTTCAGAAACTGCTGAACAAGATTTAGAAAATGTGGCAGGAAGTATGTCTATTTTAGATGAAAAGTTAACAGGTCATAAAAACATTAGAAAAATCAATGTGAGAAATTATATAGTATTTTATATTGTAGATGAAGAAAATTCTAAAGTATTAGTAGTAAGCTTTTATGGATTGGGAAAAATATTTAAAAGATGAATAATTAGTAATAAAAAATAGCAGGATTTAAAGGTACTGTTATTTTTTGATTTTAGACATAAAAAAAAAGCCAATCATTAAGAGCTTCTCTCAAAACGAATGACCTTTTATAATGGAGCCACTTCCCAGATTCGAACTGGGGACCCTCGCATTACAAGTCAACAGTCTTTTATTGACTTTGTTACTCTTAAGCACTTGATATTACTACAATAGCAGACTTTTGCAAGTTTTTCAAGTAATGAAAAAAAGTTTAAAATAGTTTAAAGAGATTTAATTAAATTTATATAAAACCATTTTAGTTTGTGTTTTTGGAGATTTCCTTTACAAAATAAACCTAATTGGAACGATAATATACCAACAAAGATAAAACAAAAAATATTAAGAAAGATGAAGAATTTAAGAAATTACATTTGATAATTTTTAATAGTATGGTATAATCTTGGCAAATAGTAGTTTGTGAGGAGAAATAATTGTGAAATTATGTAATATAAAAGCAATATTTTTTGATGCTGATGATACAATAGTAGACCATAAACAGTGTGAAAAAGAAGCATTAGAATATTTATTTGATAATATACAAAAAGAATATAAAGCACAATATCAAGATATTTTTAGACCACTAGATAGAAATTTATGGGATAGTGTTGAAAAAAATTCCAATCGTGTTCCAAAAGAAGATATTCCAGAATATAGATTTAAAAAATTTTTTAAGGAGATAAATTTAGAATATACTAACTACAAAAAAGCAAATAAACTTTTTCAAAAAGGTCTTGCCAATGCAGTAGCATTAACAGAAAATGCTTGTGATATAATAAAATATTTATATGAAAAAAAATATATAATATGTGTAGTTACAAATGGACTAGTCAAATTACAAAGACCACGAATAAAAAATAGTCAAATATCAAAATTTATTTCTGAAATTATTGTTTCAGAAGAAGTGGGCGTAAATAAACCCAATCCACAAATATTTAATGTACTATTAAACAAGCTAAATTTACAGCCAAGTCAAGTAATTATGATTGGGGATAGCTTAGAAAAAGACATAAAAGGTGCAGAAAACGCTAATATAAAAACGATTTGGTATAACCCAAATAAAAAAGTATGTGCATTCGTGGTACACATACTGCTACTCTTTGAATACTAGCGACATTCAAAGTTCATTTATTTTGTAATTAAATAATAACATATTATCATTACTTTGTCAAATTCAATTTAAAGTTTCTTCGTAAACAAAAGAAATCGAAATTAGAAAAGGTACAAAAACAAGACCTTAACACATATTTAGGTAAAGATAATAGCGAATTAGTACATCTTCAAAATAAGGTTTCAAATCTACAAGAATTACAACAAGATGATATTATAAATTACGTACAATTAGATAATAATACTCTATCAACTTTAACAACAATACTTACAAAAATTATTCAAAAACAAAGAGTAGTTGCTTAAAAAATATTTTATCTGCTTTTTATTTAAAAGCATTATTTTTTGATTTTGGACATAAAAAAAGCCAATCATCAAGAGCTTCCCTCAAAACGAATGACCTTTATAATGGAGCCACTTATCCGATTCGAACGGATGACCCTCGCATTACAAGTGCGATGCTCTGGCCAACTGAGCTAAAGTGGCATATATTTAATTATGGTGACCCGTACGGGAATCGAACCCATGTCTCCGCCGTGAAAGGGCGGTGTCTTAACCGCTTGACCAACGGGCCTT
>CALXZB010000055.1 GCA_944393125.1 uncultured Clostridia bacterium
GAACCTTTTAAGAACAATTTTTGTCCTTCTCTACGGCAAATACGACATTGTTCGTCTGTATAACGTGCCATCTTTTATTTACACCTCTTTCTTCAATTACTTTATTCTATATTATTTTTTTAAACTCTTCTTCTTTTTGGTGGTCTACAACCATTGTGTGGGATTGGTGTTACGTCTTTTATACTGCTTAATTCTAGACCTGCAGATTGAAGTGCTCTTATTGCAGCTTCTCTTCCTGCTCCTGGTCCTTTAACATATACTTCCACAGTTTTTAATCCATGTTCCATTGCTGCTTTTGCTGCTGTTTCAGCAACTTCTCCTGCTGCAAATGGTGTGCTTTTTCTTGATCCTTTAAATCCTAATCCTCCTGCACTTCCCCATGATATTGTATTTCCATTTGTATCTGTTATTGTAACTATTGTATTGTTAAAGCTAGAATGTATATGTGCTTCACCTTTATCTATGTTTTTTCTATTTCTTCTAGCTACTGGTTTTTTCGCTACATTTTTGTTAGCCATTTTCTTTATTTCCCTCCTTACATAAATAACACTTTTTAAGTCATAACTTGCTGTTTTATTTTGCTATTTATTTTATACAGCTTTTTTTGATTTGCTTACTAATTTTCTTGGACCTTTTCTTGTACGAGCATTAGTTTTTGTTCTTTGTCCTCTTACTGGAAGACTTTTTCTATGTCTTAATCCTCTATAACATCCAATTTCAGTTAGTCTTTTTATATTAAGAGCTACTTCTCTTCTTAAATCACCTTCAACTTTGTATGATTCGTCAATAACTTTTCTTATGCTATTAACTTCGTCATCTGTTAGGTCTTTTACTCTTGTATCTGGATTTACTCCAGCTTTTGCTAATATTTTGTTTGAACTAGCTACTCCTATACCATAGATATATGTAAGTCCTATTTCTACTCTTTTTTCTTTAGGTAAGTCTACTCCTGCTATACGAGCCATGTTTTTGCACCTCCAAATTTTTTCTTTTATTAGTGTTGTCCTATTTTTACTTAAAGGTGAAATGCACTAGTTTTACTAGTCTTTAAGTTTTATTTCAGACATATATATAAACACAAATTGATATGTAACCTTTTAGGTTAACAGCCGCTACCTAATTTGTGTTATAAACTTTTTAAATTTTAACCTTGTCTTTGTTTGTGTTTAGGGTTTTCACATATAACTCTAATTACACCTTTTCTTTTTATTACTTTGCATTTGTCGCAAATTGGTTTTACTGATGGTCTTACTTTCATTAAAATCCCCTCCTTTTATAGTTTTATATATTTGGGTTAATTAATTTTGTTTTTATTTTGCTCTCCAAGTGATTCTTCCTCTTGTTAAATCATATGGTGATAATTCAACTTTAACTTTATCTCCTGGTAAAATTTTAATGTAGTTCATTCTTAATTTTCCTGAGATATGTGCTAAAATTTGATGTCCATTTTCAAGTTCTACTTTGAAATTAGTATTTGGTAGTGTTTCAACTACTGTTCCTTCAACTTCTATAACATCTTCCTTTGCCAAGTTTTTTACCTCCTTCTTAAAGAGCTTTTAACTATAGATATTTCTATAGTTGCTATAATTTTTGTGTTAATTTTTAGTCATAATTTTCCAATTTTAGTATTAACTCATATATTATATAATAATTTTATAGCATTGTCAATACTTCTGGTTCATTTTCTGTAATTAAAATTGTGTTTTCATAATGTGCTGCTAAACTTCCGTCTTCAGTTATTATTGTCCAGCCATCTTCTAATTCTAAAATGTTTGGTTTACCCTGTATTACCATAGGTTCTACTGCTAGAGTCATGCCTGGTTCAAGTCTTATTCCTCTTCCAGCTTTACCATAGTTTGGAATTTCTGGTTCTTCATGCATGTCTTTCCCAATTCCATGTCCTTCAAATTCTCTTACAACTGAATATCCTTGTGATTTTACATATTCACCAATTGCGTGTGAGATGTCTCCTATTCTGTTACCTTTTTTTGCATATTTTATTCCTTCAAAAAATGCTTGTTTGGTTACTTCTACTAATCTTTTAGCATCTTTTGATACATTACCTACAAAATATGTTCTTGCTGCATCTCCATTATATCCATTTTTTAGTGCAACTAAGTCTACACTTACTATATCACCATCTTTTAATATCCTTTTTGCTGATGGTATTCCATGTATTACTTCATCATTTACAGATATACATGTTGCAGCAGGGTATGGAGGTACTCCTTTTATTCCTGGATTGTACCCCTTTTCTGCTGATATTGCTCCATATTTTTTCATTGTATTTTCTGCTATTTTGTCTAATTCTGCTGTTGAAATTCCTGGCTTAATTGCTTGTTCTATTGCTTGATGTGTTAATGCTACAATTTTACATGCTTCTCTCATTAATTCAATTTCTTTTTTTGATTTTATTGTAACCATTTTTATTTCCCTCTTATTTCTTTTACTATATCTGTTGCTACATCTTTTCCCATTCTGTTTATTGATAAACTTACTGTTTCTGTTCTTAATACTCCTTGTTTTTCATAGTATTGTACTAATGGACTTGTTTTTTCTTCATATATTTCTAATCTTCTTTTTATTGCTTCTGGATCAGAATCATCTGCTCTTTGTTTTAATGGTGCACCACATTTATCACATATTCCTTCTTTTACTGGTGGATGTAGTTTTATATTATATGTTGCTTTACATTCTTGGTTTGTACATACTCTTCTTGTTAACATTCTATCTATTATTTCTTCTTTTGGAGTTGTTAAATTTATTACTAAATCAACTTTTTCTCCTTTTTCTGCTAGGATTTCATCAAGTTTTTCTGCCTGTTCTATAGTTCTTGGGAATCCATCTAATATTACTCCATTTTTTGCATCTTCCCATGTTAATCTATCTTTCACCATTGGTACAGTTATTTCATCTGGTACTAAATTTCCTTTTGATATATATTTGTCTGCTTCTATTCCTAATGGTGTTTGTTCACTTATGTTTTTTCTAAATATGTCTCCTGTTGATATTTGTGGAATTCCTATTTCTCCACTTATTAATCCTGCTACAGTTCCTTTTCCTGTTCCTTGTGCTCCTAACATAATAATATTCATATTTTTTCTTCCTTTCTTTTTGAAAAAATTTTACCTCTAATTTCTTAGAGGTTTTCTTTTGTTTTTGCATTTATATTTTAGCTTATTTTTCTTAGTTTGTCAATTATTTTAGCATTTTATTCAATTTTAAATTTATTTATATTTTAAAATACAAAAAAATAACACCTATCTTTTAGATAAGCGCTATTTTCTGTCTATTCTAAGAATCCTTTATAGTGTCTCATTACTAATTGAGATTCTAATTGTTGTACTGTTTCAAGTGCAACACCTACAACGATTAATATTGAAGTTCCACCAAATGAAACATTTAGGTTTGTAAATCTTAATAACATTGGAAGTATTGCAATTACTGCTAAAAATAATCCTCCAAATATTGTTAATTTTGTTATTATTGATGATAAATAATCTGTTGTTGGTTTTCCAGCTCTAATTCCTGGTATGAATCCACCATTTTTCTTTATATTATTTGATACTTCTGCTGGATTAAATGTAGCATATGTATAGAAAAATGTAAATCCCATTATCAATAGTAGATATACTATTGCATTTGCTAATGAATATCCCCATCCAACACTTGAAGATGATGTAGCCATTGAGAATTTATATACTCCTGCCCAAAATCCTGTTAAAGCTGATGGATCTTTAACAAACATTGATATTATCATTGCAGGGAATGTCATAAATGATGATGCAAATATTACTGGTATTACTCCTGCCATAGCTAATTTTAGTGGTATATGTGTACTTTGTGCTCCAACCATTCTTCTTCCTACAACTTTTTTAGAATATTGAACTGGTACTCTTCTTTCTGCTTGTTGTACAAAAACAACTCCTGCAACAAGTAAAAGTGCACCTATTATAATTCCTAATGAAGTAAGTAATCCTATAGTTGAAAATTGTCTTACAACTGGATTTTGTGAAATTACTGGCATTATTAAATCCCACATAGTTGTTACTGCACTTGGTAATCCAGATATAATACCTATGAATATTATTATTGATATTCCATTTCCTATTCCTTTACTTGTGATTTGTTCTCCTAACCACATTAATAAAGATGTTCCTGCTACTAATGATGCTATTATTAGGATACCTGTTAATAATCCTGGATTTATGAATACACCCGAAGTTTTATATGATAAATATATTCCTGTTGCTTCTACTAGAGCTAAAATTATTGTTATAATTTTAGTCCATTTATTCATTATTCTTTTTCCTTCTTCTCCACCTTCTTTTATCATTCTTTCCCATGATGGTATTATCATTCCTAATAATTGAACAACTATTGAAGATGTAATATAAGGACTTATTGACATTGCAAATATTGAAAATCTAGAAAAAGCACCTCCTGATATTAAATCTATAAATCCTGTAAAACCATTTGTAGTCATTGCTTCATTTAGTGCTATTATATTTACTCCTGGTACTGTAATATAACATCCCAATCTAAATAGCACTACAAGTAACAATGTATACATTAATCTTTTTCTTACATCAGGTGTTTTTAAAGCGTTTTTTATTGTTTTAAACAACTAAATCACCTCTGCCTTTCCGCCTAGGGCTTCTATTTTTTC
>CALXZB010000056.1 GCA_944393125.1 uncultured Clostridia bacterium
AGGAGCATTAAAATTAAAAGAAATTTCTTATATTCATGCAGAAAGTTATGCCGCTGGAGAATTAAAACATGGACCAATTGCTTTAATAGAAAATGATGTTACTGTTATTGGTATTATGACAGACCCTAAATTAGTTGAAAAAACTATTAGTAATATTCAAGAGGTTGTAACTCGTGGTGCAAAAACTTTAATTGTTACTAACCAAGATATAGATGATAAGAGATTTGATATGGTTATTCGTATCCCACATACAAATACTTTTGTTTCTCCTATCCTTTCTATTATTCCTTTGCAATTATTCTCTTATTATATTTCAAAGGAAAAAGGATTAGATGTTGATAAACCAAGAAACTTAGCAAAATCTGTTACAGTTGAATAAATTAAGAAAAGTATATTTATAAATAGCTAAAAAGACAAAATCAAAAAATTGATTTTGTCTTTTTATTTTCTTCCTACTTAAAAATCTATTATTTTCAAAACTTCTTTAAAACTTTCTCCATCTGTTAGTACAATATCAAAAGTTTTGTTATACTTCTCTAAATTAGATTCTATATTTTTATCTAAAAATCCTATCGTTATAGTCTGATTTAACTTTTCTTTTGATACCATATTAACATCATCAGTTATATCTCCTAATAATATAGTATACCTTTTATCTTTTATAATTTCATTTAACTCTTTAGAAAACTCTATTTTGTCTTTATTATATGGTGTCACATTTGTTACATCATTTTCTTTTTTTCCATTCATATCTAAATAATTAGCATATATGTAAATATTATCGTAATATGCATGATTTTGTTTTAAATATTCTTCTATTACATTTTTTATACTACTAGATATAATGATAACTGGAATATTGTTTTCATGCATTTTTCTAAAAAATTCTTTTGCACCATCACGCAATGTTAATTCTGTTTTTTCTACCGCTTTTTCTAATATATCTTTATTAAATTGACATTCTCTTAATAAATCCATATATGCCATAAATCTTTGCTCAAAAGCCTTTTGTTTTATTTCATTACTCTCACTTTCACTTAATTCTGTTTCATCATGTATTTCTGCATATTTTTGTTCAAATTCTTTTCCCAATAATTTTGAATAGTATAATACTCTCCATGCACTAATACTTTTAGCCTTTGTTATTGTTCTGTCAAAATCAATCACTACATAAAAATTATTTTTATCTAGTTTTATATCTTTTAATTTATCTTTATGATTTATATATTTCATTATTTTGTTCCCCCTATTGTTTCTCATATGTCCTTATTCTATCAGAATTTTTGACATACTTCAATAGTGGTAATATTTTTACGTTATCCTATTAATAATTTTACAATAATTAAGCACACCGCTCCAGGCAATCCTAGTAATCCTATGATAATGCTATTGACAATATTTAATCCTATATGAAATCCAAAATTAGCACCTATTAAATTAATCACATATATAACAATCCCACCAAATATTGAATTTATAATTAGTTTTAATATCTTCTTTAACGGGACAATAAAAATTCTTCCAATAATAAATATAAAACAAATACAAGCCAAATATGTAATAATATTCAAATCCATTTCTGCAATCATTCCTTTCGGAAGGCACATTCTGGTTGGAAAAGAATTAAATTTTGGCAAGGAAAATTTTATTTAAAAGGCAAGGGAGCATATGTTTATATGTAACCGCGTTTTAAATGAAATTTGACGCAGCCAAAATTGTAATTATTTTTCAACCTTCTCCTCCAATTGATAACATATATACCTCTTACTCATTATTATGCTATCAATTGGACAAATAGACCTATCCTACTTCTTCATCACTAGAAAGTCTATATTTAATATCATTAATCATATCTACTGTAATTCCTTTCATTTTAGCCATTTTAATTAAATAATTTAACTTTGCTTGATTTGCTTTCATTTCATAAATATAATAATCTACCAAATCATCTTGTGCATACTCAAAATTTTTATCGACATTTTTCAACTCTTTTCTTGTTTTTATAATATTCTTAATAAGTTCAATTTCTCTTTCCCTCTCCTCCATATTCTCTATTTCACTTTCTTGCATATATCCATCTTCCATAACTTTCCTCCTATGCCTTTTATCATAATAGTATATTCAATTATTTTGTTTTTATACTCATAATCTTCAATTGGGTGTGCCAAAGGGGACGGGTTAAAATGGCACACCCAATTGGAGAAATTAAATAAATTTCGCTAAAAGTCTTGTTTTTTTAGCCATTTTGTAGGATAATATATATGTATGATTTTAAATTTTGAAAGGATATTTTAGATGAAGCTAATCGATAAATTTTTAAAGAAACTGAATATCAATAGAAATACGTTTGCAACATATATTTTAACATTATTAACCGTATATTTAGCAGTCGATAGAATTGTAGAAATGCTTTTTATGATATTTACTGGTGTATCTTATTCTTATTGGGGACCTATACAATATACTCTAGCTTTAGCATGTCCAATTTTCGCATTTCTATTTTCAGGAAAATCTGAATTTGCTACTTCCAACATGAAGAAAGTTGCTATATTTTATGTATATGTCATTGGATTATATATCATTGCTGTTTCTATGTTTACCCAATGGCTAAACATGGGGGCTTGGCTATTATTATTATCTGTCCCTAATTACGTAGAATTAATTACTGATTTTTCTGACATTGTAAAACCTGCATTTATTAGTATTTCACTTTATTTACCACTTGTTACTATATTCCCAGTATTTAAGTGGTTATACATGGGTATTAATGACAACTTAGATCAAATCCGTTCTATTTGGGATTATCCTGGTATTGATTTATCTGATCCTAAAAAGGATAGAGGTGTATATACTTGTGAAGTCTTTTTATGTACAGATCATGATTATGGAACAGTTATTACCATTCCAGAAGTTTCTAGATATTCATCTTTATTTGTATGTGGTGGATCTGGAACTGGAAAAACTTCTCTAGTTTTTGAGCCAATGATTGCTAGAGATATCGAAAAAAAATACTTTTTCAGAGAAGTTTCAAAAGAAATGGGATTTACCGCTTTAAAAACAGGTATTGCTCATTTAAAAAGACCATATGATAATGATTATTTAAATCAAAACTTTAAATTGGAAATGCTTGCTCCTTCTGAAGGTAAAGAAGCTGTTTTCAATGGTTATATGAAAAAGATGATTTTAGGACCACTAAATGGTGAAAATGTATATAAAAATTTAGGATTAGAAATCATGTCTCCAGATTACGAACTAATTGACCACATGACACAAGTTTGTGATAATTATGGATTTAAATATAATATGATTGACCCATCAAATCCTAATTCAATGGGATTAAATCCTTTTATATATGATGAACCTTCAAAAATAGCTGTTACGATTTCTTCTGCTCTAAAAGCTATGTACAGTAATGCACATGAAGAAGTAGAAGATGCTTATAGAGAAGATTTTATTATTCAAGCAATTGAAAATTTAGCTATTATACTAAAAGAAATGTATCCTAGAATGAACGAAGGTGCTCTTCCTAATATGGAAGATATGCTAAAAATGTTCACCAATTTTGAATTAGTAGAAAAGATGTGTGAAATATTAGCACATGATGAAGAATTAAAAGAAAAATATGCAATACAACTTGCATATTTTAGAAAATGTTTCTATAAAGATGGACCTGCTAAAGCACAAACTGAAAAAGACATTTATGCAGCAGTTACACAATTAGATAATCTTTTAAGATTACCTGGTGTTAAATCTATCTTATGTAATCGATTTAATAATATCGATTTTGATAAAGCTCTTGCAAATGGAGATATTACTTTTGTATGTACAAGACGTGGTGATTTAGGTTCATCAACACATCAAGCTTTTGGATTATTCTTCTTAATTTCAATGCAAAATGCTGTTTTAAGAAGACCTGGTGGAGAAAATTCAAGAGTTCCTAATTTCCTATATGTTGATGAGTTCCCTGATTTTATTTGTAAAGCAACAGAAGCTATGTTTACAATGTATAGAAAATATCGTGTTGGAACAATTATCTCTGCGCAAAACTTAGCACAATTAGAAACACCAAAATCTAGAGAAAATTACAGAAATACTATTCTATCAAACTGTGCAAACAAGGTCTTTACAGGAAGTGCAGAAATAAATGAACTAAAATGGTGGTGTGATGAATTTGGGCAACACAGGGAATGGACTTACAAAGTTGATTTTGATACAGAGAAAACACAATATGGCTCTAAATATGGTGATGCAAAATGGGCATATGTTTATTATTTTACACCTGGAAAATTACAGTCAATGCTAACAAATACAATGGCAGCATTTAAAGTAAAAGGTCTTAACGGAAAACCAATAGTTGGACCAGGTAGATTTAAATACTTAGAGTCAAAATATAAGGAAAAACAAAAAATAAAAACTTTTGATTTTGGTAAATATTCTGATGGTGTTACAACTGCCACAGAAGATGATACTTCAACGAAAAAGAAATTTGATTTAAAAAATGTAGATTTTAAAGACGAAAGAGATGAAATTAACCCAGTACAAACAGATACTACAGATTCTAGATACTTATTTGATAATGAC
>CALXZB010000057.1 GCA_944393125.1 uncultured Clostridia bacterium
ATAAATTATCTTCAATAGAACTATCTAGCAAACCTATTTTCCTTAAATAACTTCTATGCTGACTTTCTAATTTTAACATATCTAGTAAATCTCTATAAACTCTATCTCTTAACTGAATGTCTGCTAATAAATTTATTGGACTGATTTCAACTGCCACTTTGTTTTGAGAATAACATTCTCTATCTAAAAGTTCTTTATAGGCTTCTTGATTAGTTATTTTTTTCATTCGAGCATATAAACCTATTGAATAACCACCAGCACCACAACGACTACAACAATATTTATTAGTTGCTATATTTAAAGATAGGGTAGGAATTTTACTATTTTTATTATAACCACAAAATGGGCATATTGCTTTATATTCATATCCTACTTGGTCTACAATTTCTAAACATAAATGATATGCCACATTTAAAATATTTATATGTTTTTTTACTTCTTGATAATCTAAATTATTCATAATTTTTGTTCCTTCTTTCCTCAAAATATTTATTTAGTATAATATTATCAATTTCTTTTTTTATTTTTCCTTCTAAGAAATATACTATATTGTAATATTCTCCCGTTAATGACTTTTTCTGTGGCATACTTACAAATAAATTATTATTTCCTTGAACTATTCGTATATTAGTTATAACTATAAAATTATTTATAACTATATCTACTCTGGCTAGTATTCTATTACTATTGACTTCTTGAATTTTAGTAATTCTTATTATTAAATCTTCTCTAATTTTTATATCTTCATATTTTTTCATGAAAAAATCCTCCTATAAGATTTATTTTCTATTTTTTAACTTACATTACACTCTAATTTCATATATCCTTTTAGTAGCATATACATTTAACAAGTATTCCTGTCTTTTACGGTAATTTATTCTAGCAGAGCATTGATTGCATAATACTTTATTATTTCTACTTACTCTTTTACCACAACTGGTACAAATTCCTTGTTCTTTTAACTGATAGTATCTTTTTTTAGCTCTTACACGACTTTTTTCTTGTATTTCTTTTTTGTGCTTTCTAGCATAATTTAAAGAATATTCTCTACTTTTCATTATACATTCCAAACACATAGTATGATTTCTTTCCGCATCTTCTTGGCCACACCTCACACAAATTTTGTGGTTTTTATAATATTCATAATTATTTATACTACACATAATTTTTCTCCTTTCATTTATGCTGCAAGTTCTTCTTGAACTTCAAAATCTTCAATATCTTTTATAAATTCACTTGCACACTTTTTTATTTTTGTACCTAAATCAATTAAAATATTAGGATTTCCTTTTGCATATTTCGTAATATAGCTAAAACTACACATAGAATTATCAAGTCCGAAGTAGTCTGCTACTATATAAGCAACGGATTCAACAAAAGTTTCAGATAAATTCTTATCAGTCTTATAATCAAAATCATCATATAATCCGTGTGTTAATTCATGTAAAAGTACAGCTACTTTTGCATCAATAGACAATGATTTATCCAATGTTATAGTATGGTCTTTCGGACTATAAAAACCTTTTAGTCCTCCGTATAACTTTTCCTCATATATAGGGAATTTGCTAAATTCTTTTAACTTATCAAAAAAAGAAACCATATTTTCACTATCAAGCATTTTAACTTGTAGTGGTATTGGTTCTCCTGTTGTTTGAGATATATCATATACATATATTTGCTTATATGCTATGTAATTATATGTTTGTTCTTCTTCGACTTCCTTTCCATCAATAATTTTCTTAACTTTTGTCTTTCCTTGTGCTGGCATACCTGCTGTTATTTGTATTTTTTGAGCATCTTTTATTAACTCTCGCCCTAACTCTTTCCATTTAGCTTTTCCAGCGACTCTTGTAGCCTCTGGAAATTGACTATAAATTAGCACAATATTATTAAAACTATATTTCGTAAATTGATTTTGGAATTTTAAATATTTTGTATATTCTCCATTTGATACAATAGTTTGAACATTTTTAACTACTTTATCATATATCTCCTTTGCTCTAGTCCTTCTATTTATTTTATGTTTCATTTTTTCTTTCCTCCTTTTAGGCAGCCATCTTTTTGAAATTATATTTGATGACTTTAATTTCTTGTTTCTTTTTATATTTTTCTTTTAAATCTATAAAATTTCTATATCCAATCCATTTATCAATAAATTCTAATTGTTCCTTTGTAAAATCTATTGAATGATAAGGTAATTCCTTTTGAACAACACGATTATTTTTATATTCAAGAGTAATGAAAGATTTATTAGGATTTGATAATTCTCGAATTAAGTATATTTCTGTTTCATTATTTATATAACGATGTAAATATGTTACAACACAATTTCTTTGTTGTTTTCCTTCATCTTTTAAGTCATCTATGCTAGGAACAGGGGTTATAATATAGTTTTCATCTTCATAGGTATATTTTGATAAATCTAAATATCTTAAATATGCTTTAAACTGTGTATCCATATCTTCATTTATTTTAATTTTCTTAGCAAATTTATCGTGCCATGCTATTAATTGATATGGGAATAATCTTTTTTTACTTTTTAAACTTATTCCTAATTTACTTGCCATTTCTAAATAATCTAAATATATATGTATATTTTTTATTCCCTTTTTATATTGCAAAAATTTTTTAAGGGAAGTATGTTTACATATGTTTTTTAGAGTATAAAAATCACCAATAAATTGTTCAACTATTTTATAATCGTATAGAAATTCTTGTTTTTTCATAAAAGATAAGTAATTATAGTTAAAACGTCGATATTTTTGTATCAATTTCATATCTGGGATTTGTAACAGTTTAAGCAAAGAATAATCCCCATAATCAATATTATTTTCAACCATAAATTTCAAAAATTTTTTAGGAACTCCAAATCGTTTAAGAAATCCACCTTTTTTGTTAAATCGTTTTGGATATAGTGATAGTTTGTGAAGTCCCATTTTCCATAATATTTCAAAACTCTGATATGATGCAAGTTGCATTACCTCAAAATCTGTATACCAGTGATATTCCTTTTTAAATTCTTCCATTGGAGCATATTGCAGAGTTGTATTTTTGAATAATATATCTTTATTATAAGGATATATCGGCATATCATTTAATACTTTATTACCTGTATATATATGCCAATTTGTTACAGGATAATTATGCCATACTTTTTGATACCACATATAAAAAGAAACACTATCATTTATAATTATTCCAATATTAGGAATAAATCTTGCAAACTCTTGTAAATCGTGTTCAAAAGTTCTTGTTGCGTGATTAAATTTAGATTCTATTTCAAAAACTCTTAGAACGATATTACCATCTACTTTGCTATAAAAAGCAATATCTTTTTTATAAGTTATATTGCGTATATTACTGTTTCTAGTAAAGTATTTATTATTGCAATACGGACATTTTTCCCACTTATATACTGTTATTTTTTTATCGAAATATTTTTGACAATGAGTGCAAAATGCTTTATTTCCATATTTTAGAATAACATTGTGGTCTACTAAATTTTCTTCGACAAAGGAAATCCAATGTTTTGGTGTACTTCGATTATCAATTTTTTTCATAAGTATTTGTAATTTTTCTTTTGTCATTATGCAACACCTCCAAACAAAGAGATTTGTTCTGTTTCTTTTTTCTTTTCCATACTCTTTTTTGCATCTTCTAAGGAAACAACATTGTTTTTAGGATTTTCCTTTTTAGAAGATGTTTTTGCTTTACACTTAGTTTTATCTTTCTTTTCTATTTTTAGAAAAGAATTAGGTAATGAGAAATACATAATAGCCCATGCATATACCACTTCATTAGTAATATAATTCCATCCGTTTTTCATATATTTTCTTGCTTTATCCTTTATAAAATTTGCCATATCCTCAACTGTTTTTTCTTCATTTAGATATTTTTGTTCCATATCTTCACGAGATAGTAAATAATCTATTGTTTGCAATAATGCTTTGTCCTCTTGATCTTTTACTTGCTCTTTTAACCTTTCAAAACCAGTCATTTCTTTTTTACCTCCATTTTCCTAAATCTTGTATATAAATCATCTTTTGATTCTTTCTCCATGTATTTTTTGTAGTTTTGTAAGCCATATTTATTGATTTTTTCTTGCCTTTCTTTTTTATCGGCTTGTATTACTTCTTCTAGCTCAGTAAAGTCGTAAAAACGGCAAATAAGGCCATCTTTGATGATGACCTTATCTCCAACATAATCTTTTATTACATTAAATCTATAACTATATTTCTTTTTGCCAGGATGATCAGCTATTCTAATACCACAAGAAAGTCCATAATCTAATTTTATATAAATTGAACTTGTAGTATGTGAATTATATCTGTGAACAATAAATCCTTTAGCAAG
>CALXZB010000058.1 GCA_944393125.1 uncultured Clostridia bacterium
AAATATTCGCCTTTCTCCTTTCATTTTTTATCAATATATATTTTACTATTTTTTTGTCTAAATTGCAATATTTTTTGTCTTCTTTTGAATAATACAATATGACATTTGAAAAAAGCTTTATTGAACCATTTTACTGACATCAATAAAATGGTCTAATACACTAATATCACTATTTTCACAAGAAATTTTTGCTTTATTAATTATTTTTTCAAAATTTTGCCAATTCGAGTATTGTAAAACAGGCATAAGTTCTCTAGCATACCAAAATTCAATACCATTTTCATCACTATGTTTTATATCTTCAAACGATTTATTATTTTTATGCAAAAAAATCAACCAGATTTGTATTTTCTGATTGATTTTGTATTTATCTATTCTATTAGCTCGAACAGAAACTTCATTGGTAGCGAAGATGTGATTCGAACACATGACCTGCCGGGTATGAACCGGATGCTCTAGCCAGCTGAGCTACTTCGCCATATCTACTGTTCTTTTAAATAGAACAGTATTATTATAATAGTTATTCCACATTTTGTCAAGAGATATTTGAAATTTTGCAGTAATTTTATTAAAAAAATCGCCAATCAATATTTTTCAATTTTTTATTTTATTTTTCTAATAACCAATCAATTACATTTTTATGAATAATTCCTTCTTGAGAAAAGTCATGTTTATCCATTGTTAAAACATATTTAGGATAGTTATCTTCAATGTCTTTATATGCTCCAAATTCTCTATCAATAACAGTATCATCTGCCAAAATATAAGCCACCTGAATATATATTTTTTCTTTAAATCTTGTTGCTATAAAATCTATCTCGGCTTTTTCTAAATTTCCTATTTTTACATCATATCCTCGAGATATCAATTCATTATAAACAATATTTTCTAAATATGCTCCTAATTGTTGTCTTTTACCTATATTTTTTACTTGCCCTAATCCTAAATCTGTTAAATAATATTTATACTTTCCGTTTAATATTCTTTTACCTCTTATATCATATCTATCAGCTTTATTAATTAACATAGCCTTAGACATATATTCTAAATAATTATATAATGTTACTTTAGACACCTCTCTGTTATCTTTATTTATAAAATAATTTGATAAACTTTCAGCAGAAAAATTTTGTGAAGGTGTTGTAACTATATATTCAACTATTCTATTAAATAAATCTAAATCTTTTATTCCAAATCTTGTGACAATATCTTTTACTACAATAGAATCATATATATCAGACAGATATGTTTTTGTTTGCATCTCATCTGTTAGCATAAATCTTTGTGGCATACCTCCCCAAGTTATATAATCATCAAAAGTTTCTTCAATATCTTTCTTGTCTTTTATATTTTTGAACTCACACACTTCGCTAAAAGTAAGTGGATATATTTTAAAGCTTACATATCTTCCTGCAAGATGAGTAGCTAGTTCTCCTGATAATAAATCGCTATTAGACCCTGTGATGAATATAGAAACATTTTTAGATGATTTAAAAGAATTTATTGCTTTTTCCCAGTCTTTTACATTTTGAATTTCATCAAAGAATAAATAATATTTTTCTTTATTGGTTATTCTTTCTTTAATGTAGTTGTGTAAATCTATATCATTTTTTATAAAACTATAATCTTCATTTTCGAAATTTATATATATAATTTGATTTTCTTCAATTCCTTTCTCTTTTAGTTCATCTATTATTTGCAATAATAAAACTGATTTCCCACATCTTCTAATTCCCATTATAACTTTAATTAAGTCTTGATTATAAAATGGTCGTATTCTAGATAAATATATTTCACGAATAATCATAAATATCCCTCTTTTCTTTTTTTAGTATATCATTATTATTAAATTTTGTCAACAATTTTGTTCAGTGTAGTAAACAAAATTGCTATTTTTTTTGATTTTGTTTAGTATATCTATTAAATAACATAACCTCTAATTATATTATCTATATCTTAATAAAATATGTATAACATTTTTATAATATTTTTTTGTTTTTTTAATATTATTAAGTAAGGAGGTTTTTGTATGGAAAGAAATTCAGATTTTTCACCTTATTCACAATTTGAAGGAATGGACAATGGAATAAATGATATGTATAAAGATCCAATGTTCAACCCAATAATGCAATATGAACAAGCATATTCATATTATAGATATTTATGTATGCAAATGGATTATAAAATAAAGTCTAAAGAATACGAAAAAATGTGCAGTGATAGTAAATAATACTTTACAAATTCGTAGTTTTCGGTTAAAATAATATGTGGAGGTAACATTATGAAAACTTACTCATTTACTTCACATAGTAGTTCCGAAACAATGGAGTTTGCATATAACTTAGCAAGTAAATTAAATATCGGTGATGTTGTTGTCTTAACAGGAGAACTTGGTAGTGGAAAGACAAAGTTTACTGAAGGCTTTTTAAAATATTTTGGTCTTGATAAAGAAATTTCAAGCCCTACTTTTAATATTGTAAATGAATATAAAAAAGACAATATAAATATATATCATTTTGATGTATATCGTTTAGAAGATGTTAGTGAATTTTATGCAATTGGCGGTGAAGAATATTTTTCTTCTGGTATATGTATAATAGAATGGGGTGAACTTATAGAAGAAGCTCTTCCTGATAATTGTATAAGAATTTATTTTCAAAAAGATGATAAAGATGAAAATGTAAGATATTTAAAAATTGAACAAAAATAAAAATGGATTTATCTAATTTAATAAATCCATTTTTATTTTTATCTTATTAATGTCATAGCAATTACAACAAAACCTATTATTACTCTATAAATTGCAAATATTTTAAAGCTTCCCTTTTTTAAGTAGTCTAATAAAAATTTAATTACTAAAATTCCTACTAAAAAGCTTGATAAAACTCCCATAAAAAATGCCATTGAAAGTTCAAAATCAGTTATACTTACTAAAACTGCTGCTAATATAATTGGTGTTGATAATAAAAATGAATATTTAGCAGAACTTTCTCTGTCTACTTTTAGTGCTCTTGCTACTGTCATTGTTATTCCTGATCTTGATGTTCCAGGAAATGCTGCCGCTATAGCTTGTGATATTCCTATTAAAAATGATTGTTTAAATGTCATTTTTTCAAGATTTACTTCTGATGTTGATTTTTTATCAACTATGTATAAAACTATTCCTAACACAATAAGTGCTAATGCTATTAATATCATTTCTATTCCAAATTTTTCACATATTATTTCTGAAAATTTGTCTAATATTAAACTTACTATTCCTGTTGGAATTGTTACTGCTACTATGTACCAAAATATTTTTCCTTCTGTTGTTTTTTTCTTTTTTACAACTTGTTCATATCCGCCTTTTAATAATCCTAACCAGTCTTTGAAAAAGAATATTGTTATTGCTAATAATGTTCCTAAATGTAATGCTACATCAAAACTTTCTGGCATTGATTGCCAATTAAATATCCAAGGAATTAAATTTAAATGTGCAGAACTTGATATTGGTAAAAGTTCTGTTAATCCTTGTACTATTCCTAATATTATTGCTTGATAAATTTCCATATTTTTCTCTCCTTAAAGAAAGAATAAGGCTTAATTTGTTTTTTGACAAAGTTCACAGATTAAACCTTGTTCCTTCAAATTTTTTCTAAATTTTGTATATTTCTTTTATTATATTATATATAGTTTCTTTTATGAATTCAGCTGATGTCGTTGGTGCTACTTTTCCAGGTAATGATAGTGCCCATGCAAATTTTAAATTTTTGTCTTTAACTGCTTTCTTATCAATACCTCCTGGATTTGATGCTAAGTCTATAAGTAAGCACTCTTGTTTAACATAGCCTAATTTTTCTTCTGTTAATATCATATGTGGTACTGTATTTATTATTATATCAAATTCACTTAGATTTTCTCCTAAAGCATTTATATTTGTTGCTTTATGTCCATATGCCTGAATCCATGCTAAATCTTCATCTTTTCTAGCAGCACATGTTACTTTTACAGCTAACCCTGCAAGTTTTCTTGCTAAAACTTTTCCTGTTCTACCAAATCCCAATATAAGAACTTCACTTCCATGTAGAATTTTATTTGTGTTTTCTATTGCTATCTGAATAGTTCCTTCTGCTGTTGCTATTGTGTTTAATACTGCAAGTTCTTCTCTTTTCATTATGTCTACAATTTCAAT
>CALXZB010000059.1 GCA_944393125.1 uncultured Clostridia bacterium
GTGATTTTTATTTATGAAAAATGAACTTATAAAAACAGAAATAATAGTAAAGGATACACCTATAAGTGTTATTAGAATTGATAAAACAGATTTTATATCATTAACTGATTTAGCTAAATATCAAAATTCAAGTGATCCATCTTTTACAGTAAAAAACTGGTTAAGAAGAGTTAGTACAATTGATTATATAGGGCTTTGGGAACAATTACATAATCCTAGTTTTAATTTGGTCGAATTCGACCAAATTAAAACTGAATATGGAAAAAATTCTTTTGCTATGTCTCCTACACAATGGATAAAAAGAACAAATAGTATTGGAATTATTGCCAAAGGTGGTAGATATAGTATTGGAACATTTGCACACCCTGATATTGCTTTTGAGTTTGCCAGCTGGTTAAGTCCAGAATTTAAGTTATACTTAATAACTGAATTTGAGAGATTAAAAATTAATGAATCATACCAGAATAAAATTGAATGGTCTGTAAAAAGAGAATTATCTAAAACTAATTATATTATTCACACAGATAGTATAAAAGAATTTATTGTTCCAACATTAACTGAAAAACAAAAACAATATGTATATGCAAATGAAGCTGATGTTTTAAATGTTGCTTTATTCGGAATGACTGCCAAGGAATGGAGAGAGAACAATCCTAATTTAGATGGAAATATTAGAGATTATACAGACATCTTACATTTGGTTGTTTTAGCAAATCTTGAAAATTTAAATGCTGAAATGATAACAAGTGGAATTTCCCAAAGTGAAAGAATTGTGAAACTGAATAATACAGCTAAAAAACAATTAGAACTATTGAAAAATAATAGTAGTATTCGTAGATTAGAAAAAATGGACGAGAAATTAAAATTAGAGTAAAACGGCACACATACATATTATTAAGGAAGTAAGCTTACAATAACTTACTTCCTTGAGTATTTATGGTTTTACTTTTGCTTCTAGTAAACTATGATAAGTAGTTATAAATTTTGATTTTTTTATCTATATAGTTGTTAAGTATTTTTCTAGTATCTTCCATTTTTTCTTTTGTATCTGATATTTTGTAATCAAATCTGTCAATTAAATAATTTACATAATTGTTTTCTTTTACTATTTTGTAAGATATAGAAAAATTTAAGTCAAATATAAAAGCTAAAACACAAGTCCAGTAGTCTATTGGTGTTTTTCTATCAGTTAATTTTACACATTCTAACTTTTTTATAGAATTATAAACTGTTTCTGACATAGTAGAATTTTCAATTTCCTCTTTGCTTTTAACCATTTTAGGAAATATTGATTCAATTTTTTCCTCTTTTTTTACTCTAAAATTATCTAATTTGTCGCTATCACGAATTATTTTGCAATGCAGTAGTGTTCTTTCATCTAAACCTTCATCTATTGCAAGTTTACTATGATTTGCTATTGCTAGTTTAATTATTTTGTCATATTCACTATCTTGAATAAATTTTCTAATTAAATCATCTTCAAATAACATTTTTACACCATATTCAGCATGATTAAATCCTATGCTATCAAATTTACTCAATATTTTTAATTCTTCAAATCTACCTATATCATGAAGTAACCCAATAAGTTCTGCAAGTTCAACATCTTCTTGCTTTAAATTTAATCCTTGAGCTAATTTTTTGGCATTTTCAGTTACATGGTATGTATGTACAACTTTTAAATCAAAACCTAAGTCACCTTTATTTTTATATTCTTCTAAAAATTGTTTAAATACATGTTTTGCATTTTTAATATCTAACATTATTTATTCTCCTCCTACTATAAAAATCCCATTTATATATATTTCCATATTCTATTATATTGTTTAATTTGCTCACTTTTCTTGATTTGTGCTACTGGATGATACAAAGGAATTATTATATAATTATTTACTTTTATTTCGGGATATTTAAGTATAGTTTCTTTCAGGTTTTTTCCAATTTCAAAATTATAACTTTTGGATAGCGATAAAATTGGATAATATCCTAATGTTACTATAACTTTAGGATTAACAATTGCAATTTGTTTTACTAGATACTCACTACAGTTATTGGTAGATTGCTTTAGATTGATATTATCACCTCTATAATTAGTTCCTTTTCTTGCACACATAATAGCATTTGTAATAAATATATTGTCTAAACTATATCTATTATTAGAAGACTCTCTTATATAGTATTCTAATTGCTTTTTAGTATGACTTTTTTCTTGTTCTATTAGATATTTCCAGTTATCTTTACTAGGATTTAGCATATATAATTCATTTAACGATTTCATATCACTATAAGGTCCCCAATCTTGCCCTATAATTATTATTTCTGAATTTAGTCTATTAAACCAATCTGTCCAGATAGATGGAATATTTTTGCAAAATTCATTATCACCATATATATTTATTAGTGAACAGTCTTTATTGCCTTTTCTTTGTAAATTAATACATTCTTTACAATTTCTCAATTCTTTTAAAAATTTATCATACAATTCCTTTTTCATTAAAAAGCACCTACAATTTTAAATATTTCTTATTTTATAGTTTATTACTTTACATTTATCATCTAATAAAAACTTTCCCTCAAACAGTTCATTTTTAAATAAATATGGTGTAAATTTTTCATTTTGTTCAAATTGTTTTATAGTTATTAATTCTTCTATTTTAATCCATTCTAAATTACCTTCTTCTGATGTCAAAATTTGTTTTCCTTCATAATCTTCAGCAGTATAAACAAATATTATTCCTTCAAAGGAATCTTGCCAATAGGAAATCCCTTGTAATTTAGGATTAACTAATGTTAAACCTGTTTCTTCTTTAAACTCTCTTATTATACAATCTAAAGGAGATTCTCCTTTTTCGAACTTTCCACCAGGTGGAGCATATACATTACCCCATTTCTTAGAAAATTTTATCATTAAAACTTTATTATCTTTTTTAAGGTAACAAACTGTTGAATTTAAATGTGCTATTCTTTCTTTTTCCATCATATTTACTCCGTTTCAATTATTTTATAGTTATTAGTATTATATACTATAATAGCTTGTTCGTTAGATAACTTTACAAACTTATAATTACTATAATCTTTTTCAATTTCATCAGCTAAATTAGTATATTTTTCTTTACTTTTGTAATGAGGTAAAATATAAAAATCAACTAAATTCATAGCATTAAAATTATCTAATAATGGTGCTTGTAGTTTATCATCTAGTTTTTCAACATAATCAATAGATGGACAAGCTATACAAGAACCTGCACTTGAGCCAACATAAATCTTATTAGTAGCAAAATTTATTAACTCTTGTAAAACATTTTTTATTTTTAATTGTTGTAGTAAATAGAAACTATTTCCTCCAGCAATAAATATAGCATCAATATTATTGAATTTCTCTAGAATTTCTTCTTTACTTTCTTTTGAAATATCAATAATAAGTACATTATAGTTCATTTTACTAAGATCTTCTTTATCTTTTTCCATATACCATCTATCATCATCTAATTCTGATGCAGTAGGAATAAATCCTATTATTGAGTCTTCTTTTATATATTCTTTTATTATTCCTTTATTACTCGATAGTAATATTTGCATAGTCATTCCTCCCAAAACTAATTTTTGTAGCTAAATTATAACAATAAAATCTACTTATTACAATGAAAACAGCAAAATTTGTTGACATTTAGCAAAAATCATGATATATATTAGTTGTATTCCAGTTAGGAATACAAGAATATTGATGTCTTCTTGGGAATTTTATCATTCCTCAGATGCCAGGCGAAAACGAGTCGCATATAGGATTGCGAGCTGGTTATTAGAAAGTGTGAAAAATTTAAAATAATAATAGTAAACTTGTCCAGTATTTATAAGTAATTAAGAAAGCCATGAGTGCAAAGTTCAATATTCTATT
>CALXZB010000060.1 GCA_944393125.1 uncultured Clostridia bacterium
TTACATTATTTTTAAAGCATCTTCTTTTGTGAAATGAACAAAAACTCTCCAACAAAAAACAGCCCAATATTTTTCTGGAAAGGAATTTTCTAGTGCATTAAACTTAATCGTTTTTAAACCTTGATTTTGAGTGGCTTTTATAAAGTCGTCAGCTGTATAACTTGCTGTTATATCAAACCCTAAACTTTGAATAAATTTTGCATTTGCCCCATCTCCTGAACCAATTTCAAAAATTTTAGCATGTTCTGGTAAGGATAAAAAATATGATGTAATTAATTTTTCTAATTTTACACGCTTTTGTTCTGCTCTTTTGGGATCAAGTTTATCATGTTCGAGACTGTTAGCTAAATACAAATGTGCTTTTTCCTTATATACTTCTAATGTTTTTTCATTTTCTTTACTCATAAGTATTCTCCTCGTATTAATATATTTAGTTTTCCTTGTCATATATAGTTGAAAAACCTAAAAAACTTAATTTATTTTTCGGTGATATAAATACATATATTCTTTTTCTAATGTACCCTACTATATAAGCTAAAGAGCCCAATATATATGTGAAAAACAAACCATAAAGCCCAATTTGTTCTTCATTATTTAATATAACGTCTTTAAGGTTATGAAATCCATAGCTAAAAACAAGCACAGCCAAAGGAAAAGTGAAAGAAGTAATTAAGATTAATAAAAAATTGTTTTTGTAAAAAATATTAATTTTATTTCTTTTTAATGATTTAATTTCTATAAATACACAAATAAAATATATAATTCCTAGTATTGCTCCAAAAATATTTTCAGATTCGTTCATAAAAATCACCGAATAAATTATATTATAAATTGAAAAAACAATCAATATATGCTATACTTTTTTCGGTGATAAAGATGATAGTGTATGGAATCATTTTATTTTTAATTATATATTTTATTTACTTAATCGTTAAATTTTCTGGAACAGAAAAACCAAACTACAATTTACAATATTTTAGAGATAAAGAACATATTAAATATCCAGCAATTATTGTTGGATATTTGGATAATAAAACCATTAAAGTTGAGCATTTTATTGCAACAGCATTAGAATTTGTTTGTAAAAGATATATTGATGTAAGAGAATCAGAAGATGGTACGGATTATATATTTACGATTACTAAAAATATTAAAGCTTCAAATATTGAAATCGAAGCCTTAAAAATATTTTTTAACAGTGAGTATTTAGAAGTAGGAAGTAAACAAAGTTTAAACCAATTTAAAAAAATAATGAAGAATGAAAAAAAATTTGGGAATTATGGAAATATCAAAAGAGCGTTCAATTCTTCAATAAGAGAATATTTTGATACTAAGCAAGAGGTTAAAAAAATTACTAAAAATACAAATAGAAAGAATATATTATTGTGCTACGTTTTATTTTTAATAACATTTTTTGTATTAACTGCTAATGTAGAAGGTGTTACAGATACAATGAAAAATGTATTACCACTTTTCTTTTTTACTACAATTGCATTTCTTTTATTTATGGTAGTAGTAACAGTTATAAAATTGTCTTTATTAGGGATGTTTTCTTGGGTTCCTTCTATTATAATAACTTCATTTTTTCTTAATATATCATCATTTATATGCATGGTTATTGGGTGGATGCCAGTTTTTATTTTAACACTTATGGCAATTATCATTCTATTTGATGATATGATACAAAGGAAAAAGACAAATCTTGCAAATGCTTGTGAAATGATAAAAGGATTAAAAAAATATATTATCGATTACAGTAATATTAATGAATATGACATATATAATATTTATTTATGGGATGAATATTATGTGTATGCAGTTGCACTAAATATAAAAAACATATAAATTTAATAAATATTATTAAAATCTTAGAATGAAAAAGAAAGGATAACATCTCATTATACAGATTTTAATGTTTTATATAAGCCCACTATTTCTAGTGGACTTTGTTTAAATTTATTTAAAATTCTGGCATATCGTCAAGAGTCCAAGTTTTAGCTTTGGCTCCAAAGTCTTTAGACCTATTGAATACAGTTTTGCCGTTGACTTTTATTTCTACGGTAGTATCTAAACTGACTTTAAATGTTTTTTCTACTTTGGTTTCTCTACTTTCGATTCTTACCATTTCATTATAAACAGTGTTACCATTGATTATTATTGTAACTGGCACAACACGAAATTCTTCTGGAATAACATAATCATTACTATCCATATTTAAACCAAGATAGCTATATGGAAATATCTTAACTATTAAATTAGATTGCTCAATCTTATTTCCAACAGTAATAGTAATTGTGTCTCCAGAATATGCTTTTTGACCAGCCCCAATGCTTTGAGATTTAATTTCTCCGTATGGATATTGGTTGTCATATACTACATTTAATTTTAAGTTTAGATTAAGTCTTGTATTATATTGGTCTATTTCACTTTGTATATCATCTATTGTATTATAATTAGTAAAATCGGGTAGGGTTACATATTCTTTTGAATCATTCTCAGAATTATTAGTTGGATTATCATTACCATCTATAATTTTAATATTCTCATATTCACCATTTTTAATAGCATCATACTCACTTTGTGATACCCCATCTATAGGAGATGACTCTGAATGTTCATATTCATCAGTTGGCTCATATATATTTGGAGGAGTTAAGTAATTATATTTGTTTCCAACCCAGTGAATATCAGATAATAAAGTGTCTAATGATTTATAAGCATAATTTGAAAGAATAGGATTTCTATAATCATCTCCCCATATTTCATACACGTATAAGAGTTCAGGATACTTTTCAGTTTCTATTCTACTTATTGTTATAAATACTCCCTTTCTATTAGAAAACGTCAAATCTGTACACCAGTCTTTATACTTATATGTTACTATATCAAATAAACTGATACGTTCTTCTTCAAAAATATCTTTCTCGTTATTACTTACTTCATTTGCTGAATAATTAGAAGAAGCTAAAGAATTTTCAATATTGTTTGATTTATCACTTGATGTATTTATAAGAAGGGGGATTAGTACAGTTAATATTGCTACAAAACCTATCGCTATACTTATAAGTATTTTTTTCTTAATAGATAGTCTTTTCTTTCCTTTCATATTTATATCTGTATTATCTTTTTTTACTTCTTCCTTTGGAATATCTTCGCTATTAGTTAATTTTGCGCCACAATTATGACAAAACTTATCTCCATTTGTTACTGCTTTACATACTGGACACACTTCTATTCGGTCTATAATTTCGTTTAATTTTTGTTCTTCATTATCCATATTAAAATCCCCTATCAATAGACTTATAATAAGTCAGTTTAAATTTTTTTCTTAATTATTTCTTATCTCTTCTATCATAGTTATTGCTATATTTAGAATTTATTAAATTTCCCATTGTTGTTTCTTCTTGATTATTTAAGTATAACAATAATAATTTATTTATTCAAGTATCTTTTATATGTTTAATATGTAAAAAAATATACAAATTTGTAATTTGATTTTAACATTTATAAAATACCTAGAATCATTAAAAAACTCTAGGTATTTTCTTGAATGACCCAGAGCTTCAAAAGTTTTCTAGGTACCGTTCTTTATTATTATATTTATTTTCCTAATTTTTATTCATAGGAAATCCCATTATTTTTGTAATGTTATTTATTTCAATAGATTTTAATTTATTTTCAAGTTTTCTAATTTCTTCACATATAGAATTATATAATTCTTCATATTGTTCTTTTGTCAATAATTTTTCCATACATCTTATTACCATATATAAATTTGTTATATTATCTGATTTTATATAGTTTTTATCAATAA
>CALXZB010000061.1 GCA_944393125.1 uncultured Clostridia bacterium
CATATAGATTTTTTGAAATAGAAAATGATGTACCAACATTTGCATATGAATATGAAAGAGCAGTAAAAGAAGGATATCTAGTAGATTATCATACTATAAAAACAAGTACAGATTTTATGGATAGAGGAATTAAATATAATGAATTAAGTGCGGAAGAAAAAGAAGAATATGAAAATACATTTGCAGATGATGAAGATAATATACCAGAAGAAATAGATGCTACAGCAATCAATAGTTGGTTATTTAATAGAGATACAATTAAAAAGCTATTAGAACTTTTAATGGAAAAAGGACTAAAAGTAGAAGGTGGAGATAAATTAGGAAAAACAATTATATTTGCAAGAAATCATAAACATGCAGAAAGAATAGTAGAAATATTTAATGAATTATATCCAGAGTATAGAGGTGAATTTGCAAAATTAATAGATAATCAAGTTAAGTATAACGAAAACTTAATAGAACATTTTAGTATAAAAGATGATTTCCCTCAAATAGCAGTATCTGTTGATATGTTAGATACAGGTGTTGATGTGCCAGAAATATTAAATTTAGTATTTTTCAAACCAGTAAAATCAAAAATAAAATTCTGGCAAATGATTGGTAGAGGAACAAGACTTTGTAAAGATTTATTTGGAGTAGGACAAGATAAAAAAGAATTCTACATATTTGACTATTGTAAAAATTTTGAATTCTTCTCTGAAAATCCAAAAGGTATAGAAGCAAACACACAAATAAGTTTAACAGAAAGAATATATGGATATAAGCTAGATTTAATCGTAGAATTACAAAATTTGAAATACCAAAGTGATGAGTCATTTAAAAATTATAGAGAAGAATTGATAGAAGAATTTATTGAAGAAATAAACAAACTAAATAAAGAAAGTTTCTTAGTAAAAGCAAAAGTACATTATAGTGAACAGTTTTCTAAAAAAGATAATTGGATATATATATCTACAATAGATTTAGCTGATATAAAAGAAAATTTAATTCCATTATTCATAGTATCAGATGAAAATGAATCAGCTAAAAGATTTGACAATTTGTTATATCAATTACAAGTAAAAAGAATTAGAATAGAAAAAACTAGAAGATGTGAGAATGCAATAATAGATACAGTATCTGAATTAGAAAAATTAGGAACAGTACCACAAGTAAAAGAAAAACAAGAATTAATTTTAAAAGTAGCAGAAACAGATTACTTGAAAGAAGCAGATTTTTGGAAAGTAGAAGAAATTAGAAAAGAATTAAGAGATTTAATACAATTTATAGATCCATATAATAGACCACCTGTATATATTGATATAGAAGATACTTTAAATGATATTGATGAGGAATATGTATATGTAAGTACAGGAAATAATTTTACAAATTACAGAAAGAAACTAGAAAAATTTTTAACAGGTAATTTAGAAAACAGCATTATATGGAAAATAAGACATAATATAAGATTGACAGAATTAGAAAAAGAAAATTTAGAAAAAATACTATTCGAAGAATTAGGAAGCAACAAAGAATATGCAGAAACATTTGGAGATACAAATGTAATAAAAGCAGTAAGAAATATAGTTGGACTTGATAAAAGCGTTGCAAGTGATATTTTTTACAAATACATAAATGAAAATAGATTGAATATGAAACAAATACAATTTGTGAAATTACTAGTAGATTATGTTGTAAAAAACGGAACTATAGAAATGGAAAAATTAACAGAACAACCTTTTAATACTGTTGGACAAGTATATGAGCTTTTTGGAAATAATGTAGATTTATTTAAAGAGATTCGAGAGGATATTGAAGAAATAAATGAGAATGCTGAAAAATTGGCATAAATAAGAGGAGGAATATAAATGGCAAGAGGAGTAATTTATTGTATGACGACTATAGTGGATGGACTTGTAAAAATAGGAAAGACAAGGAAAGAAAATTTCGAACAACGTATGTATAATTTGGAGCATAATGGTTATGTTCAAATTGTAGGATTAAAAAGAAGATTTGCTATAGAAGTAGAAGATTATGATGAAAAAGAAACGCTTATACAAGAGATTTTTAGAAAAAGCAATATAGAAAATACAGAATTATTTGCTGTAAATGTAGATTTAGTTGTTCAATTACTTTCATCACTAGAGGGAACACAAATTTTTCCAAAGTCAATAAGCAAAGAAGAATCTTTTAATACAGCGACAGATGAGATTCAAGAAAACATACATAATCCTAATAAATCTTTAGTTCCTGATGGAGAATATTATATTTCTCAAAAAAGTAATGGGAATCAAACTGCAAAAGCAACTATGAAAGTTGATAATGGTAAATTCATTGTATTAAAAGGTAGTAGATGTCTTCCTTGTGATAAAGATTGGATGCCAGAATCAAGAAGAACGGCAATAATAGAAAATGGAATATTGATGAAAGATGTTGAATGTAATTCTCCTAGTACAGCAGGTTGGGTTGTTCTTGGAAGTGCTAATAATGGATGGTTAACCTGGAAAACTAAAGAAGGTAAATCAATCAATGTATTCAGAAATAACAAGATAACAAGTAATGAATAAATTTAGCGTGAAGAAGGATAAAATTATGAAAATTAAATGTTTAGTTTGTGGAGATATTATAGAATCAAAAAGTGTACACGATCTAGTATGTTGTAAATGTGAATCATGCTATATTGATGGTGGAAATTACTATTCACATATAGGTGCAAAAGATTTTGATAAAGTTGTTGAAGTTAAAGAAGATGGCAGTGAAATTAAATTAGATTTAAAATAAACTAAAAAAAGTAAAATAATTGATTTTTACTTTAGAACATTAATTATTTGCTTTCTTGATAATATGTTACAAGTTTTAATGATTTTTTAAAGTGACAAACTAAATTTAATAGGAGAATGAAGATGAAAGAAGATATTACATATTTAGAAGACTATAAGTTAGTGGATGAATATATTAGAGGTAATAGAAATAGTGGGGAAATATTATATGCTAGAGTCTATGAAAGATTGCCAGGGTTTGTTTATAAATATGCAGCAAAAAGTATTTTAACAGAAGAAGATAAGAATGAAATAATAGAAGAAACTCTGAGAGAAAGCATAGAAAAAATTGATAGATATAATGGTAGATGTAAATTTACAACATTTGTGTTAGGAATTGCAAAAAATAAATGCAAGGAGAAAATAAGAAAGAATAGTAAAATTATAGTAATAGAATATGATGAAGATAAAATAATTGAGGAAGATTATAATTATTTGAACCAGGATCCAGCAATAATAATTATAAAAAAAGAAGAATTTGAGAAAGTTAATGAAGCAATGAGCAAACTTAAGGAAGAAGATAAACAAACAATACAATTAAGACTTTTAAATGGTATGACGGCAAGTAAAATAAGTGAGCTAATAGGTGAAAGTGTAGAAGCTATTTATTCTCGATACAGAAGGGCTATCAAAAAATTTAAAGAAATTTATGAAAAAATGTGACCAATTTTTTTAGAAAAAGACATATATAAATAGGAGGAAGAAAATGATTAGTATAGAATATGCCTTAAATAAATATACTGATTTAATAAATGCAAGACAAAATATAGACTTTGAATATTTTAAAAGGGAATTGTTACCAAATGATTATACAGAGTTTATGGAAGATATAAAATATATAAATATAATAAAATCAAATAATGTAACAAAATCTTTTAAACAACTATTTGAAGATTTAGATGAATATAAGAATGAAC
>CALXZB010000062.1 GCA_944393125.1 uncultured Clostridia bacterium
TGATTAATATCTTTTTGTTTTTCTTTTGTGGTGTAATATTCTCTTAAACTTTGTTCTACTTCTTTGATTGTTAATTCACCTAAAATATTTTTTTCACTAATCTGTTCAAGATATTTAGATGGTTTTAAATTATCTACTTGTTGTAATCCTATTGCCATATCCCATTGTAACTGTTTTATATAACCTTTAGGTTTTTGTTCTTCTTGATATGGATTCATACTAGAATCTAAATCTTTTTCACTCATATAACTTCACCTAACATTTCTATATCATTGTACCATATTATCCGTATTTTCTAAAGGGCTTTTCAAAATTATACATGTAACAATACAACTAAATTGATATACTTTTTGATATCTTTAAATTTCAGAATTTTTAAAAATTTTATATACATTTTTATAATACTATATTCAGCAAGATAAATATATCTGGTAAACATCATTGTTAGTGGCGTTTTATATTGTCTTTTATAAATATTATTTTGTGTTACGCTATTTTTCATTTAAGTCTTTTTTCTTTGTGAAAAGGTGGTAATTCAATATCAACTTGCTTACTATCAGTTACTTTTTCATAATTTACTAAGTCCTTATAAAAATTATTATTACAGTTATAGCAGTGATATTTCGGCTGTTCTAATCCTATAAAAACCTCGCAACCTCCTAAGTATACTTCTTTTTTTTCAGCTTTTTCAAATACTTTTGATGTTGGCATACCATATATTATTTGAACTAATTTTTTGTTACAAACTGGACATTTCATTTCCTACCACCTCTATACAAGTTCTATATTCTTTTCATTTACATATAACAGTAAAGCTTTCTCCCAAGAATTATAATATAAAGCTGGTATTTTCCCTTCACTTTTATACCTAGGATCTTGAGATACAACAAGTTCAAGAAGCTTGTTAAATTCTTTATAAATTCTTTTGTCTACGCATAATCCATTACCAAAACCCATGTATACATACTTATATTTACCATCATAGTCCCCTTTAGCATAGTTATACCACGCTTCCTTCCATTTAGGAAAATGAGTACGCATCATATCAAATGAAACAGAATTAGGCTTTTTTTGTCCATACATCCAGCCACTTATCCTATAAGCCACAAACTTATCATTATCTTTCATAATAAAGTATGATCCATCTTCATCACCCATTCTTCCAGGATTCGTGACTAACATCAAATTATTTTCATCAAGTTTCAAAAATTCATCAATGGTTATTTTATTATAATTTATTTTGTTCATTAGGCGCTCCTTCTAATAAGATTTTTATTATTATTTATTTTATTGGCATTATCAAATTCTTCTTTAGTATAAGCACATAATATTACATGAATATTATAATTTGGAAAGTTTTCGATAAATTTATTATAAGCCATAATACATTGTTTAGTTGATACTTCGACAGGATTTTCTAAATGTCCTCCATAAATACCTGCACTAATTAAAGGAAAGGCAATACTATGAAGGTCATTGTCTTTTAATAATACTAACGAATTATAATATGCATCGAACAATTCTTTAAAAGCATTTAGCGTATAGCTAAAATTAGGGCCTATAGCATGAATTATATATTTAACATTTTTAATATCAAATGCAGGAGTAATCACAGCATCTCCGTCTTTTAATGGCGTTTTAATTTTTCTACATGCTTCATTTAAATTAGCATATCCTGCTTTTTTATAAATTATTCTGCAAATGCCGCCACCTGATATTAAATTTTTATTTGCCGCATTCACTATAACATCAACTTTTTGCTCTACACATGAGCAGTTTTTTACCTCAAATATACTATTCATGATTTACCTCTAGTTCACTTATTCTTTGTTTTAATCTTGTATATGCGATTTTTTCTTGTTGCAGTGTTTTAGAC
Organism: uncultured Clostridia bacterium; assembly: GCA_944393125.1. Taxonomy (GTDB): domain Bacteria; phylum Bacillota; class Clostridia; order TANB77; family CAG-508; genus CAG-269. Next base: position 1,877 of record CALXZB010000062.1, read on the forward strand.
ATTTTTATATATTCTATTGTATATATAAATTCTTTAAATAAAAAGTTTCCATATTCAGTTTCTTTACCGGTAGGTCTATATTTAGCATTTTCAAAAATCTTATACAAATCTTCATAATATAAAATTTTATAATGTTGACCACCATTTTTATTTTTTTCTTCTTCAGTTATTGAACTATAATGTGGTTCTAAAATATAAAAATATTTATCTTTTTTTTCATATTCATTTTTTACATATTTTTCATACATTACTAATTGATTGCCATTAATACCAGAATCTATTTTATTTTCAATAACAATTACATTGTTATCTCCTTCAAGTAATAAATCAATATTTTCTTTTTCTCTAATGATTTTAAAGTTATCTTCTACATTTATTTTCAAAAATTCTTTCACAAATTTGTTAAGTAATTTTTTATCTCTGTTAAAAAAATACGCTATTTTCTAGTTTAGTTCTATCACTTATTAATGAAAAACATAGTTCTTCTTCATAATTATCCCATTTTTCCACATCGTTATTTACAATTAAATATTTATTTATGATTTCATCCAAAAACTTAACATCAGCTTCCCTTGAATATGCTCTACTATGTTGAGGATTACAAGTTAATTTAATTATAATAATGTCTTCACTTTCATTTACAATTTCAGGTGTGTTCTCATTTACTAAAAACAAAATTCTTTTTTTAGGTTTGTAAAAACTAGACGCCTTAAAAGTACACAAATGACTACGGTTATCATTATTATTTTCTTTAAAAATTTTCCTTAGGGAAAACTTTTTATATTTTAATTCATTTTTTTCTTCTTTATTATTTTTTCGGTAACCAATATCATCTTTTGATACCTTTGATACGGCAGTTAATTCATAATATCTCTTGTTTTTGTAAACAATTCCCATTATATGAAATACATATTCTGTATATTTTGCAGATAGTTCAGATCTTTCTCCATATGGATTTACATAAATATATCTGTTATTATCATCCATTTTTATAAAATTAATAATTTCATGGCCGAGATTATAGTCTAAAAAAGAACCTGTAAATATTTTGTTCAAAATATATTTACAGTTAATTTTGTTATCCATTAAATTATTTTTGTTTGTCATTATCATCACCAATTTTCTTTTACTATTATATCATGTAAATATAATATATTTTCAAGATTTATATAAATTCTTTAATAAATACAGCACTTACATCATAAATATCACTTATTTTAATGTTAATTCACCAATATTACCAATTCTTTCTAACAAACAAAAAAAATCGACTCATAAGAATCGATTTCTATCAATAAGTCTATTCGACTTTTTTCCATTCTGGGGCGGTATATCGGATTCGAACCGA
>CALXZB010000063.1 GCA_944393125.1 uncultured Clostridia bacterium
GGTGCACCTGTATATTCTTCAGATTTAAGAGCAGGAGCAGCTTTAGTTATTGCAGGTACTGCTGCTGAAGGAGTAACAGAAATCTATAATCTAGAACATATTGATAGAGGTTATGAAAATATAGAAGAAAAGTTTAGAAAAATAGGTGCTAAAATCGAAAGAGTAACAGAATAAGAAACAAAATATAAAATAGAAATAAACAAAGGAAAGAGATTGAGAAAATTATGCTAAATTTTTGTAGTTTATATAGTGGAAGTAGCGGAAATAGTTTATTTGTCGAAACAGATAATACTAAATTATTAATTGATGCAGGTGTAAGTAGCAAAAAAATAGAAAAAGCTTTAAATGATATAGATGTTGACCCTGGTTCTTTAGATGGTATTTTAGTCACACATGAACATTCTGATCATGTACAAGGATTAGGAACTTTTTCTAAAAAATTTGATTTACCTGTATTTGTCAACCAAGAAACACTAGATGCTATGCCAAAACAAAGAGATAAAATTGCAGATAAAAATATTAAAAAATTTAAAGTTGCAGAAAATTTTTCTATAGGAGATTTGGATATTAATCCATTTTCTATTCCACATGATGCAGCAAACCCTTGTGGATTTACTATACTAAATGAAAATAAAAAAATTAGTATTGCAACAGATATTGGGCATATGACAAATGACATATTGAAGAATTTAGAAGAAAGCTTATTTGTTATGTTAGAATCTAACTATGACCCAGAAGTCTTAAAATGTTCATCATATCCATTTTCATTAAAATCTAGAATTGCTGGACCATCACGGACATTTGTCAAATCAAATTGCTGGAAAAACCATTTCTTTTTTATTAAAATCAGGTTTAAAAAATGCAATGCTTGGTCATTTAAGTAAAGAAAGTAATTTTCCTGAACTTGCCTATAAAACAGTGGTTGAAGAATTAATTGCTAATAATTATAATGAAAATTCTTTAGCATTGTCTGTTGCAGGTAGAGATACACATAGTAAATTAGTTACAATTTAACCAAAGAAACTTGTTAATCAAAGAAACTTGCCAAAGGGGATGTGACATTTTGGCAACTTTTTTTATAATAGAAAGGAATAAAATAAGTATGCTTACAATTAATATTATATGTATTGGAAAAATAAAAGAAACTTATCTAAAAGATGCCATAAAAGAGTATTCTAAAAGATTAAGTAAATATTGTAAATTAAATATTATAGAATTGCCTGATGAAAAAATACCTGATAAATTAAATGATAGTCTTTCAAATGAGATAAAAAACAAAGAATCCAACAATATATTAAATCACATAAAAAAAGATTCTTATATCATTTGTTTAGATTTACATGGTAAAGAACTTTCTTCTGAAGAATTTTCAAAAACTATAGAAGACTTATCTTTACAAACCAGCAATATTTCTTTTGTGATTGGTGGGTCTTTAGGCTTATCCTCTGATCTATTAAAAAAAGCTCACCAAAAGATATGTTTTTCAAAGATGACATTTCCTCATCAATTAATTCGTGTCTTTTTATTAGAACAAATCTTTAGAGGATTTAAAATATCGAATGGTGAAACTTATCATAGATAATATATTATATTGTAGAGAAAATAACATAGACAAAAATATATCAAAGAATATAGGGGCTAAAAATCTTAAATACTAATTATGGGGGAGTTGTTATTTCCTCTACAAAATTAAAAACTTGATTATTTTGAATTGATTTCTGATTTTAACATTTTATAAAATAATATTTTTACGATCATCATTCTTACTATAAAAAATAGTGAAATAAATAATATAATTTTTAATAACATTTAATTTGAATATCCTTATTGAATTTCCATAATTATACAATATATGTAAATTATTGTCAAGAAAAACTTTACGACAAAAAACGACATACAATAATACTTGTCACAATTCCAACGATGTCTGCTGTTAGTGCAGCTATCAAAACAAATCTTGTCTTTCTTATTTTTACACTTGAAGAATATACCGCAATGGTATATAGCGTTGTTTCTGTGGCTCCCATAATCACAGCTGCCATTATTCCAATTTGACTATCAACCCCAAAATTTTTCATAATATCTGTTGCAATCGCTATTGAACTACTTCCTGATATTGGCCTTAAAAGTGCTAATGGCATAATTTCTGTTGGAAAATTACACATATTCAATAATGGCTCTACTAATTTAATCGCAATATCAATTACACCTGAACTTCTTAGTGTTCCTACTGCTAGGAAAAGACCTATTAGTGTGGGAAAAATATTAATTACAATCTTTATTCCCTCTTTTGCTCCTTCAACAAATCGATCAAAAACTTCTTTCTTTTCTATAACACCATATATAACTATAAGTAATATAATCAGTGGCATTGCTAAATTTGATAAAAAATTGATAATATTTATCATATCTTCTCCCTTTTATTAGAATATTTTATTAATAATTTTGTTACAAATATTCCCACAATTGCTGCACAAATTGTTGCTATCCATACAGGTACAATAATCGAAGTTGGATTTTGAGCTCCTAGAGAACTTCTTATCGCAATAATTGTTGTAGGAATGAGTTGAATAGATGCTGTATTTATGACAATTAACATAATCATAGAATTACTTAATTCTTCCTTATTTTTATTTTCTTTCTGTAGTGTCTCCATTGCTTTTAACCCTAATGGTGTAGCTGCATTTCCCAATCCCAAAATATTAGCTACCATATTCATTGAGATTTCATTTTGTGCTTTTTTATTTTCTTTTATTTCTGGAAATAAAAATCTAATAATCGGTTTTAACATTTTATTCATCATTTTCATGATATTTGTATTTGCTGCAACATTCATAATTCCACTCCATAAACACATGGTTCCTAACATTGTAATACTTAAATTTACAGCACTTTCCACACTGTCAAATATACTTGAATTTAAATTTTGTAAATTTCCTGAAAAAATTGCATACGAAAATGATATTATTATGAAAATTGGCCAAACTAAATTTAACATATTTACCACCTAAATAATTTTATTCTAATATCAACTTTTTATTACTTTTTAATTGACCTGCCTTTGTATTTATGATATAGTAACAATGTATATAGGATTGTAAATTAACTTTTTAAGGGGGGATAAACTTATGAAATCAACAGGAATTA
>CALXZB010000064.1 GCA_944393125.1 uncultured Clostridia bacterium
CCATATATAAAGGCTATTAATTCTTGGCAAGTTGAATACGAAGAAACAAGGATGGATTCACTTTTCAGTTATGCCAACACATTTGCTGCATTTCTTTCATTTTCGTTGTTTTTAGTGATTGGAAAGTATCTGGACACTGAAAAGAAGAAGTTTAAAATAATATATGCAACTTTCATTTTTATATTATTAACAGGGATAATATTGTCATATTCAAGAAGTATATTTATATTTTTAGCTATAATGTTTATTCTTTTTATTATAATGTTAAAAGATAAAGAGATGATTTTAAAAACCATTATCATACTAACAATAACAGGAGCATTTTCTATATTGTATTCATGTCTATTTGGGAGTTTTCTTACAAGTGGAAATTTTATATTAATATGGACAATGTTTCTCGTAATAAATTTAATCAGTGGCGTCATAGTGTTGATAGTAGATAAGTATACAAAAAATATGACAAAAGTTAAAAACAAGTATTATGTAGCTGGCCTTTTTTCTATTTTTATAGTAATTAGTACTATTGTAATAGTAGGATTAAATTTTAAAGAACCACTAATAATGTTTAATACTTCTAATGCTAAAAATAAAATAACAAAAGAAATATATCAAGTTCAAGGAAACTCCAATTATACCTTTGAATTTGATATAGAGAGCAAAACGAAATATAAGAATTCAAATATCTTTAAAATAACTATTATTGAGAAAAATAAATATTTTGATAACATAAAAGAAACAAGCATTGATTTTAGTAATTATAGTGGAAAAAAAGAAATAAAATTAAAAACAGATGAAGATACGAAAGAAATATTTATAATATTCACAAGTGAAATGGTAAATGAAGAAACATACTTAAAAGTAAACAGACTACTGGTAAATGGTAAGGAAGAGATATTAAAATATAAATATCTTCCTACAACCCTAATTAGTAAGGTTAAAAATATAAACTTGAACACGAAAAGTGCATGGGAAAGAGGCGTATTTATTTTAGATGGCATAAAACTTATAAAAAATAACATTTTATTTGGAATTGGTGGAGAAGGCTGGAAATATATGCAAGGAGATGTACAAGAATATTATTATGCCACCACTGAGGTCCATAGTTACCCTATCCAAATATTTTTGGAGTTTGGGATTGTCGGATTTTTCTCATTAGTCGGAATATTATATTATTTTATTAAAGGATTATATAAATATTTAAAAGAAAAAACTGAAAATAATGACGTGAAAGTAAAATCTATAATTGTTGCAATATTGCTAATCTTTTTACACAGCTGTATGGATTTTGATATGTCGTTTTTATGTGTATTATTAACTATGTTTGCATTTTTAGGAGTTGAAAGCAATAAAGTGATTTGTAGTTTAAAAAATAATAGGTCTAAAAATATTGTAAATTATATAATATTAATATTATTAATACCATTATTAATAATAAATATTTTTAACCATATTGTTGAGAAAAAACTATATATATTAAAAAATGAAAATAATATTGATAAAGCTTATGAAATATTAAGTGGTATAAATAAATATCCTAGCTATTCATTAGATGTAAAAAAAGTAAATATAGAACTGAATGAATTGTATTCTAGAATTCATAATGTGAACAAAAACAAGTGTATAGTTGAAAATGGAAAGTATATATTAAAATATGAAAAAAGATATAATACAGTAGAAGTATCAAATATATTAATTAATATATATTTGGATGAAGAAAATACCCATATAGAAGAATTGTTAGAAATATCAGAGATAGCGTTAAATTCAAAATTAAAAAATAGATATAATGTGTCAGAAATTTTGGAAAGGGAAAATATATTTCTAGAATTAGCAGAAAAAATGAGAAAAACATATGATAAAACAAAACAAGAAGATTTTTTAGAGATGTCTAATAAATTTTATGAAAAGATTATTTCAGAATATAATCAAAATAGAGATACAATAAAAAATCATATAAAATGTAGATATAATAAGTTAAATCAAGAATTTTATATAAACAAAATAAAAGAAATATATGAAGAAGCGATAAGAGGAAGAAGTTTAAATGAATATATCAGTATTAATATCAGTTTATGATAAAGAAAATCCACAATATTTAAAAGAAGCGATTGCGAGCGTAATAAATCAAACGTATAAACCTAAACAAATAGTGATTGTTAAAGATGGAGAACTTACTAAAAAATTAGACAGAATTATATATAATTATAAAAATAAATTTCCTGAATTAATAGATATATATAAATTAGAACAAAATCAAGGCTTAGGATTCGCACTAAGATTTGGAATAGAAAAATGTAAATGTGATTATATTGCAAGAATGGATAGTGATGATATATCTAAAAATTATAGGTTTGAGAAACAAATAAATTACTTAGAAAAAAATAAAGACATAGACATATTGGGCGGATATATACAAGAATATAACAAGACTATGGAAAAGAAGCTTTCCATAAGAAGAGTACCATTAAATAATGAAGAAATTTATGCCGAAATAAAAAAAAGTAATCCCTTTAATCATTCTACAGTAATAATGAAAAAAAAGTCTGTATTAGAAGTAGGGAACTATAGAGATTATAAAATAGAGGATTACGATTTGTGGATAAGAATGAGAAAAAAGAATATGAAAATGTCCAATTTAGATGATATATTAGTGAATTACAGGACAAGCTATAGCATGTATAAAAGAAGAACAGGAATTAAATATTTAAAAGGGATAATAATTATAGAAAAAGAATTATTAGAATATAAAATAATTAATAAACTTGAATATATAAAAAATGTTATCATAAGAACTTTTTTGGCATTTATTCCATCAAGTATAAAGATGTTATTATATCCAAATATAGTAAGGAAGTTAAAATGAAAAATAAAAAATTAGGATTAAATAGAACACAAAAGATAATAAAAAGATGTTTTGATTTATTAATCTCAATATTTAGCATTATTATATTATTACCAATTTATATATTAATTGCTATTATAATAAAAATAGATTCTAAAGGAAAAGTTTTATATCTGCAAGATAGAGTAGGCAGAAATGGAAATACATTTAAAATATATAAGTTTAGAACAATGGTAAAAGATGCTGAATTAAAGACAGGGCCAGTACTAG
>CALXZB010000065.1 GCA_944393125.1 uncultured Clostridia bacterium
AGGTTTAGGAGATACAAAAGAAAATCCTAAATCATTAGAAAATGCAGTAAATGATTTAATGCAAATCACAGGTCAAAAACCAATGATAACAAAAGCAAAAAAATCAATAGCAGCATTTAAATTAAGAGAAGGAGCTAACGTTGGATGTAAAGTAACATTAAGATCAGATAAAATGTATGATTTTGCATATAAACTATTTAATGTTGCATTACCAAGAGTTAGAGATTTTAGAGGAGTATCAAGCAATTCATTTGATGGTAGAGGAAACTATTCAATGGGAATTAAAGAACAACTAATATTTCCAGAAATAGAGTATGATAAAGTAGACAAATTAAGAGGTATGGATATTATATTTGTTACAACAGCTGAAACAGACGAAGAGGCAAAAGAACTATTAAAATTATTAGGAATGCCTTTCAAAGCATAATTTAAGGAGGAATATAAACAATGGCTAAAAAATCATTGAAAGTAAAACAAGCTAGACCACAAAAATATGCAACAAGAGAATATAATAGATGTAAAATTTGTGGAAGACCACATAGCTATATTAGAAAATATGGAATTTGCCGTGTATGTTTCAGAGAATTAGCACATAAAGGTGAAATTCCAGGAGTAAAAAAAGCAAGCTGGTAAAATCAGCAAATAAAAATAAAGAAAAGGTAATCACATATTCACATGTGAACCTGTCCAAAAAAGGAGGGAAAATTAAGTGAATACTACAGATCCAATAGCAGATATGTTAACAAGAATAAGAAATGCTAACAGTGCTAAACATAAAACAGTTGATATACCATCTTCAAAGATGAAAGTATCAATAGCTGAAATCTTATTTAAAGAAGGATATATTAAATCATTTGAAATAATAAATGATGAAAAACAAGGAATTATAAGAGTAACTTTAAAATATGATGAAAAAGGAACAAGAGTAATTGATGGAATAAAAAGAATTAGCAAACCAGGATTAAGAGTATATGCTAATAAAGAAGAATTACCAAAAGTATTAAATGGTTTAGGAACAGCAATAATTTCTACATCACAAGGTCTAAAGACAGATAAAGAAGCTAGAGAAGCAGGAATAGGTGGAGAAGTTTTAGCTTACATTTGGTAGATCAAACAAAAAAGGAAGGTGAACAAAATGTCAAGAATAGGAAACAAACCTATTACAGTACCAGCAGGTGTTGAAGTAAAAATAGATGGACAAAAAATAACTGTAAAAGGACCTAAAGGTACACTAGAAAAAGAAATACATAAAAATATTTCTGTATCAATGGAAAATAATACTATTAAAGTAGCAAGACAAAATGATGAAGCATTAAATAGAAGCTTACATGGTCTAACAAGAACTTTAATAAATAATATGATAAATGGTGTTGTAACAGAATATACAAGAGAATTACAAATAAATGGAGTAGGTTACAGAGTTGCAAAACAAGGAAACAATTTAAACCTAACATTAGGATATTCTCATCCAGTAATATTTGAAGCACCACAAGGAATTTCATTTGATGTTCCTAATCCAAATACTATTATAGTAAAAGGAATTGATAAAGAATTAGTTGGTCAAACAGCAGCTAATATAAGAACAAAAAGACCACCTGAAGTATATAGAGGTAAAGGTATTAAATATGCTGAAGAAGTTATTAGACGTAAAGTTGGTAAAACAGGTAAATAATTCAGAAAGGAGAAAAAAATGGTTAGTAAAACAGATAGAAAATTAGAGAGAACTAGAAGACATGCTAGAGTTAGAACTAAAGTATCTGGAACAGCAGAAAGACCAAGATTATGTATATATAGAAGTAATACAAATATATACGCACAAATCATTGATGATGTTGCAGGAAACACATTAGTAGCTGCATCAACATTAGATAAAGAAGTAAAAACAAAAAAATCTAATGTAGAAGCTGCTAAAGAAGTTGGAGCTTTAATTGCTAAAAGAGCAACAGCAAAGAAAATAAAAGCAGTAGTATATGATCGTAGTGGATATATATATCATGGAGTTGTAAAAGCATTAGCTGAAGCTGCAAGAGAAGGAGGCTTAGAATTCTAATGGAAGAAAATAAAATGCCAGAATTAAAAGAAAAAGTAGTAGCTATAAATAGAGTTGCTAAAGTAGTTAAAGGTGGTAGAACATTTAGATTCAGTGCTGTAGTTATCGTTGGAGATGGTGCAGGACATGTAGGAATTGGAAATGGAAAAGCTGCTGAAGTACCAGACGCTATTAAAAAAGCTATTCAAGAAGCTAAGAAAAACTTAGTAGAAGTTCCAATAGTTGGAACAACAGTACCTCATGAATTTATTGGAGAATTTGGTAGTGCAAAAGTTATGTTAAAACCAGCTAAAGTAGGTACAGGGCTTATAACAGGAGGAAGTGTAAGACCAGTGCTAGAATTAGCAGGATATAGAGATGTTCGTACAAAAGTTATTGGAACAAACAATCCAAGAAACGTTGTATATGCAACTATCGAAGGACTAAAAAATATGAGAACTATTGAACAAGTAGCTAAAAAAAGAAATAAAAAAGTTGATGAAATAATGTAAATTAAATATAAGGTAATAAAATAAAAAGATATTTAAAAGTATTACCAACTTAAAGGGAGGTGCAAAGGAAATGAAACTAGGAGAATTAAAACCAGCTGTTGAGAAAAAAAGTAGAAAAAGAGTAGGACGTGGTATGGGTTCTGGAACTGGAAAAACATCAGGAAAAGGACATAAAGGACAAAAAGCAAGAAGTGGTGGAGGAGTAAGAAGAGGATTCGAAGGAGGTCAAACACCATTATATAGAAGACTTCCAAAAAGAGGATTTACAAACATTCACGCTAAAAACTATACAGAAGTAACATTAACAATGTTAAATAAATCAAAAGCAACAGATGTAACAGCAGAAAGCTTAGTAGAAGAAGGAATAATCGGAAAAGTAAACGATGGAATCGTAGTTTTAGCAACTGGAAAATTAGAAAAGAAATTAAATGTTAAAGCTAATAGATTTACAGCAACTGCTAAGGAAAAAATAGAAGCCCTAGGCGGAAAGGCAGAGGTGATTTAGTTGTTTAAAACAATAAAAAACGCTTTAAAAACACC
>CALXZB010000066.1 GCA_944393125.1 uncultured Clostridia bacterium
TCAAAAGAAGATAAAGAACTTGAAGGAATGGGTACTACTTTAGAAGTTTGTTTAATATATAATAATAAGGCATATATTGGTCATATTGGAGATAGTAGAATCTATAGAATTAGAAAAGATTTTATCAGAAAACTAACGCAAGACCATAGTTATGTTCAAAAATTAGTAAGAGATGGAACTATAACAAAAGAAGAAGCTGAAAAACATCCTAAAAAAAACATGTTAATGAAAGCACTTGGATGTAATGCATTTGTTGAACCAGATGTATCTGTAAAAGGTTTTCTGAGAGATGATATTTTTCTTATGTCATCAGATGGATTAACTAACATGGTAAAACAAGAAGATATTTTTAGAATAGCAAAAGGAAATATAGAAAAAGCACCTATCAGACTTGTAAACTTAGCAAATGAAAATGGTGGGTTAGATAATATAACAGTTGTAGTAATAAAAAACATATAACCTATAAGGAGAGATAAAAATGGATTTAAAAGGTAGATTGTTAGGAAATAGATATGAGATTATCGAAAAAATCGGAAGTGGAGGAATGGCAACAGTTTATAAAGCTAAATGTCATGTTCTAAATAGATATGTAGCAATCAAAATCTTAAGAGATGAATTTACAACAGATGAAGAATTTATAAAAAGATTTGAAGTTGAAGCTCAATCAGCAGCAAGTATAACACATCCTAATATAGTATCAGTATATGATGTAGGTGTTGATGGAAACCTATATTATATTGTAATGGAATTAATAAAGGGAAAAACTTTAAAAGAAATAATAGTTGAAGAAAAAGGGCCATTACCATGGAAATGGTCAGTTAATATTGCAATTCAAATTGTTTCAGCACTTGAAATTGCACATAAAAATAATATAATTCATAGAGATATAAAACCACATAATATAATAATAACAGAAGATGGTGTTGCAAAAGTAACAGATTTTGGAATAGCTAAAGCTGTTTCAAACTCAACAATTACAGCATTTGGAACAACAATTGGGTCTGTTCACTATTTTTCACCTGAACATGCACGTGGTGGATTTACAGATGCAAAATCAGATTTGTATTCATTAGGAGTAGTTATGTATGAAATGCTAACTGGAAAAGTTCCTTTTGATGCAGATACACCTGTATCTATTGCTTTAAAACATATGCAAGAAGAACCAAAACAAGCTATTGAAGTAAATCCTAACATTCCAAGAGCAGTAAATGATGTAATAATGAAAGCTCTAAAAAAAGATTCATCATTACGTTATTCAAATGCAACAGCAATGTTACTTGACTTAAAAAGAGCATTAAAAGAACCAAATGGTAATTTTGTTGATAATGGTGAATATGAAGGAGATTATCCAACACAAAGAATTTCAACATTAGGAATGGAAGAAGATAAACAACCAAGAAGTTCACAAGTAAAAGATAAAAAGCCTAGCAAATTTGTAAAATTTATTAAAAAACATAAAGTATTATCTTCAATTGTTGGATTATTCTTATTATTTGCAATAAGTTTAGGAGGAACAATTGCAGTTGCAAATGCAACAAGAGCAAAAGAAATAGCAATTCCTAATTTAGTTGGAAAAACAGTTGATGAAGCAAAACAAATTTTAAAAGAAAACAAACTAAATTATGTTGAAAATGGAACTGAATATAGTACTGAATATGCAGAAGGACAGATAATTTCACAAGATCCAAAATTTGTGGATGGTAGAAAAATAAAAGAAAATACAGATGTTAAAGTTGTAGTAAGTTTAGGAACAGAAAAAACAACAGTACCTGTATTAAAAGGTTTAACTAGAGAAGAAGCAGAAACAACAGCTAAAGATGCTAAAATAAAACTTGAAATCATTGAGGAAATTAGTAAAACTGTGGAAGCTGGAATTATAATAAAACAAGAAACAGAAGCAGAAACAGAAGTTAATGCTGGAGATACAGTAAAAGTTTATATAAGTATTGGAACTGGCGTAAAACAAGTAGTTGTAAGTTCTGTTTTATATAAGGAAGAAGCAGTTGCAAAACAATCATTAGAAGAAGCTGGATTAGTTGTTGAAATCGAATATGAAGAAGATAAAACAAGAGGTAATGGTGTAGTTTTAAAACAAAGTATAGCATCTGGAGAAACAGTAGATGAAGGAAGTACAATAGTTTTAACAATTAATAAATTAGCTGAATTAAAAACTGGAACAATTACAATAGATGTAAAAGAATTAACAGGTTATAAAGATAAAATTATAGAAATAGATGAGGAAACAGGAAAAGAAGTAGAAAAAACAAATATACCTAAAGATGTAACTTTAAGAGTAACAGTAGACGGAGAACAAGTTAAAAAGTCAAAAGTAAAAGAAAACTCAACAGCAGAAAAAATAGATAATATTTCAGGAAAAGGTGTTGTTGAAATAAAAATATATATAGATGATACATTATGTAGAACAGTAAATATGGACTTAAATACTACAACAGAAATGTTAGTACCATAAAACACAAAAACCTATACAGGTTAGAAATAAACTGTATAGGTTTTTGTGCTTAAGAATTTTCTAATTTAGAAATACGAAATGAATGATTTGAAACTTTACTATTTAAACTTGTAATTTGATGATTAACAATATTTTTGTGATCTTGTAAATCTGAATATCCGTCAAATAAGATTTTTATTTTATCATTTATTTCAGCTTCAAATTTTAAAAATGAATTGTTTAAAGAATTTAATAATGAATAAATTTTGTTATGTTCTTCCAAATTATTAGCAACTAATATAGTAATTCTAGTATCAATTGCGTCAAACCTTTTGTCAATCTGTTCAAACCTCTTATCAATTTGCTCAAACCTTTTGTCAATCTGTTCAAACCTCTTGTC
>CALXZB010000067.1 GCA_944393125.1 uncultured Clostridia bacterium
AATAATATGATTATTTCAAACGAGGATGTCCAGAAACTTAAAAATTATACTAAAGACGTAAAAGATATTACTAAAACACTTAGAAGTGTAAATGCCTTGAATATGGCAATTAAAGATTTTGAGCATAGTTCTTTTGAAATAGCACAAGAAAATCATTCTCTAAAATATCAGTTGGAGTTAAAAGATGATGAAATTAGTAATCTAAAAAGTAAATTATCAACTAAAGATAAAATTATAAACAAATTACAGGTTGAAAAGGAAAAAATAAAACAAGAACTGAAAAAATTTAAAGACTTTTGGCATAATATTATGAGCCATTTCCATAAGCGAATATGTTATGATAAAGATGAAAATTATAAAACAGTTAGTGATGATTTATATAAGAATGGCATATTTGACAACAATGATAATGAAATTGCCAATAATATTTATAAAAAAGTAACAATTCCAGATGAAAACAACCAAACAAAAAGTAAAAAGAAAAATAATGATACCAGATTTTAAAAGGAGGAAAAAAGCTATGAATAATCAATTACCAAAAACAAAAATTGATGAAAGAACAGGTATTGAATATCATTTAGAGGGAGATTATTATATACCAAATTTAGCAATACCTAGACAAGAAAAAATCACTCTAAATAAATATGGAAGAATGAGATTAAAATATTTAAAAGAGTATAAAAAAGCTGATTATATTATAATGCTTATGAACGGAACATTAAACACACATTTGAAAGAAATACAGGCAACAACACATACTAGAATAGAACAAATAATTAACGAACTAAAAACAAAAAACAATTTGACTGAAGATATGAAAAATACTGATATGCTTTATTGGGTAGGCACAATGAATTCAATAAAAAATCAAGCTGAGGAAGTTATATATAAAGAGTTAATTTATGTGTAAATGTTAAAAAAAGCAAATGAACTTTAGAAAATAACTTGAAATTTTATGTTAAATAATGTATAATATAAAGTGATATAGGTAAAAACCTGTGTCATTTCCCTATTTTCACTAATTAGTGAGAGGATTTTCCTCTAACTTTTTGGTTTTACATATATGTTACTATCAACAATAAAAGTATTTAAGGAGGAAAAAAATATGGTAAGTCTTTTTTTCATTATCTTTTTGGCATTAACAGTATTCTTTGTCGTGAGGTGCATAAAAGAAGTAAAAAGCGAAAATGGAGATGTAGATGTGTGCTGCGGCTATTTGATAGTAGCCATTATTGCTGGTATAGTTTCTATTATTTTCTTGATTTGGGTATTTATACTCATTAACATAGTAGGAACTGGATACACTATTGATAACAAAATCGCAATGTATGAAGAAGAAAATGCATCTATCGAAGAAAGTATTAATGTCACCGTAAAAAGTTATATGGATTTTGAAGCAAGAACATATGGAGAGTTAAAAGATAAAGATGCCATAAATCTTGTTTCTCTTTTTCCAGAACTGAAATCGGATACATTGGTACAAAAGCAGATTGAGGTTTATGTGGCAAACAATGATAAAATCAAGGAATTAAAAGAAGAAAAGATTGACTTGTCAAAGTCAAAATGGAAGTTATACTTTGGCAAGTAACCAACTAAAAAAGAAAATTATTTCTTTTCCTCGTAAGAGGTTTCTTTTTTTATGAATTTTCTTATGATTTTATTGCAATTTATAAAAAATATGATATACTTTAATAAATTGATTGATATTTGTATCAATCGTTATGAGAGCCAAAAGTTGTAGATAACTACTTCGTTGGCACCATAGATTTATCAAGGCTTACAGCTATTTTGATAAATCTATTTTTTTGTCTAGAAATAGCTTGTCTAACGAAATGTCTAACGGATTTCCTAAAAAACTTCTAATATGAACGATTTATTCGTATTTTTATATTTACACTTAATAATATAATTAAATTATTGATATTTATATCTCTTTAATATATAATAAAAATGCAGGAGGATTTTATATGATAGAAGAATTAAAAGCAATTGTTGGTTCTAATGAGAAAATTTTATATGAAGATAAACCAAACAAAAAATGCTATATTTTTGAAAGTATTTTTAATCCATTATTACCTTTTGCATTGTTATGGGCAATTATTGACTTTAGCATTTTAGGAGGTACTTTTTTAGGACAAGGTTCTAGCAGTATTTATTTTTTTATTGTTCCTTTTATGCTACTTCATATGATGCCAGTATGGATTTATTTAGGCGGAGTTATATTTACAGCAAAAAGATATAAAAACACTGCATACATCGTTACAGATAGAGCAATTTATGTCTCTGGAGGATTATTTACACAAAACATTAATGTAAAACCTTTTGCTGAATTATCTCATATCAACTTACATAGAGGAGTATTTGACCAAATGTTTAATGTTGGTGATATAGTTGCAACATCTAACCAATTATCTCAAAACGGAAAAAACATAACTATAAGTATTTCTAGTATTTCTAATTACATAGATGTATATAATATGGTAAAGAAATTACAAACTGATATTTATACTGATGTAATGTATCCTAATGCAAAACGACCTAGCGAAAATCCCGGATATAATACAGAATATAAAGGCCTATAATAAAAATCTATTTATCCGTTTATAAAACTTAATATAATAAATACAGAATTCGTTAATTTATACTAAAAAGAGAGTGTCCTGAAATAGGAGCCCAAGAAACAAAAAATCCAGCTCGATAAGAGTTGGATTTTTTGATATAAAAAGTAAGAA
>CALXZB010000068.1 GCA_944393125.1 uncultured Clostridia bacterium
TATTTAGATGATTCACTAAAAAGATTTCCTGTTATTTATCCTGCTTGTGGAAGTTCTAATAGTGCTATAAAATTAACAATTGAAGAATTGGAAAAAACATCGAATTATAAAAAATGGATAGATGTTTGTAAAGATAATCAATAAAAAATCTCAAGAATTAAATTCTTGAGATTTTTTGGTGAGCCAGGAGGGGTTCGAACCCCCGACCCCAGGCTTAGAAGGCCTGTGCTCTATCCAACTGAGCTACTGACCCATATCTAAATAACAATAAATATAATAGCACAAATGTGGACTGGTGTCAATGATTTTAAGACAAAAAAACAAAAATTTATTAAATATTAAAAATCAGACCAATGATACCAAAAATAATAAACAAACTATTAGAGATGGTTTCTATGATATTTTGATGAAATCTCATACTTAAAAGTTTTCCAAAGATAATGGCAAGTAAATTACTGCAAACCATTCCTAAAATAGAGCCAATAATTAAAGAAACTTTATATTCTGGATATTGAATACCAAGACCAATTGAAGAAAGAAATGTTTTATCACCCAATTCTCCAATAAATATACAAAAAGCAATGATAAACATATAATTTAGTTTTAAAGTACATAATTTAGAAATGAGACTGGTTTTATGATTTTCTTTATTGGCAGAAGATTTATTTTTCGTAGAGACAAATCCAAGTATTCCAAAAATAATAAAAGAAAAATATGTAAATAAATTTAAATAATAAGAAACATATTCGTTATGGATAGCACCTAGGCGACTACCAAAAAGAATGGCCAGTCCATGACTGAGAAATGTCCCTAGGGAAATACCTAATAGGATGTGTTTTATTTTACTTTTGGCAGAAAAAGATAAAACCATAATTTGAGTTTTATCTCCTAATTCAGCAAAAAAGATAATCGTGAAAGATAGTAATAAAGGATATAAATCATTCATAATTCAACCTCATTTCCTAACTAATTCATATGTAAAGTAAAAAGATTTTATGAAAAGATAATAGAAAAATTATGTATTAAATTTTGCAAATACAAGGATCCCTAAGTAAATAATGTGAAAATTTTGTGAAATTGTTTACATTGAGAAAGATAAATGATAATATTGTCATGATATTAATAAAATTAAAGGAGGAATTTTTGTGATAGAGGTAAAAAATGTTACAAAAAAGTATGGAAAAGCTGTAGCCGTAGAAGATATAAGTTTTACCATTAATGAGGGAGAAATTGTAGGTTTACTTGGGCCTAATGGTGCTGGAAAAAGTACAACAATGAATATCTTAACTGGTTATATAGAACAAACAGCTGGAGATGTGACAATTGAAGGGTATAATACGTTAAAAAAACCAAAAAAAGCAAAAAAGCAAATTGGATATATGCCAGAGGGAGTACCTCTTTATACAGATTTAACAGTAAAAGAATTTATAACATATATGGCAGAATTAAAACAAGTAAATAAGAAAGAAAGAAAAGAAAAAGTACAAAAAGTAATTGAACAAACAGGGTTAAAAGAAGTAGAAAATAAATTAACTAGAAATTTGTCAAGAGGATATAAACAAAGAGTTAGTATGGCAGGTGCTTTGGTTGGAGAACCTAAAATATTGATATTAGATGAACCAACAGTAGGATTAGATCCTAAACAAATCACAGAAATTAGAAACTTAATCAAAGAACTTGGAAAAACGCATACGGTTATATTAAGTTCTCATATCTTATCAGAAGTTAGTCAAATTTGTAATAAAGTTATTATTATAAATAAAGGTAAAATTGTAGCAATTGATACACCAGAAAATCTTGAAAATAAAGTAAGTCAAAATAATTGTATTTATGTTACAGTTGAAGATACAGAAAATAAGATAGAAAGTATGAAAGAAAAAATAAAAGAAATAAAAAATATTGAATTAGTTCAAGAAAATGAAGATAAAACAAAACAATATTTAATCGAAGCAGATAAGGATATAGATTTAAGAAAAAAGATTTTTTCTGAATTTGCAAAAGAAAATATAACCATATTTGAAATGAAAAAAGCAGATACGACATTAGAAGATGCGTTTATAAAATTAATAGAAGGGGGAAATAAATAATGTGGGCAATTATAAAAAAAGAGTTTAAATCTTATTTCTTTTCACCAGTAGGATATGTATTTATTGGATTATTTTTAATTATGTTTAGTATATTTTTCTATACAGATGTATTTGATTATCAAAGTGTAAATTTTGAATATATATTTTATTCAGGTGCAACTATTTTAACATTTATTATACCAATTCTTACTATGAGAACATTAGCAGAAGAAAGAAAGTCAGGGACAGAGCAATTATTATTAACATCACCTGTTAGTATTACAAAAATTGTATTGGCAAAATTTATATCAGCAACATTAATTGTAATCATTACTGAGCTTTGTACATTTTTATATTTTGGAATATTAGCATATTTCGGTACACCACATATAACAACAGCATTAGTTACTTTATTAGGATTTCTATTACTTGCTATGAGTTATATATCATTTGGCTTATTGGCTTCAAGTATAACAGAAAATCAAATTATAGCAGGAGTTATTACAATAGCATTTTTCATATTTTCATGGTTTTTACCAAATTTCAGT